>JAQVUX010000007.1 GCA_028699255.1 Candidatus Omnitrophota bacterium
GCATAATATCGCGTAGTATCGCGATATTCTTTTCAGAGAACGGAAGTTTACCGTCCAAAAGCTTATTCAAAAGAGCAACCTGCTCATCCGCGCTGATCTTGATGGATGTAGTATCCGGACGCGGAAGCCAGAAAATATCGATCCCTGATGAAATATCCTGTGAGCCGTAGCCGATCTTTTCAATATATTCCTTCATCCGGGCTTCGCCTATTTCCCACGCCAATATCTGATATGCAGGAACGGCCGACACCCGAAACGCCTCACGTAGCGTTAAGTCCTGATTCCACCCTTCTATATCACGCTTCACCTCATCCCACTTATACCACGGCTCATCAGCGTCCTTGATAAGCCCGAGCTCCAGCCCGATAAGAGTGTTGTAAATCTTGAATGTCGAACAGGGCGCAAGACGCTGGTTAGCGCGCGCGGGATTAATATTGACCATCTCACCGGTTGCGCGATTATAGATCACCAGAGCCGCGTCATACCCTTGCAAAAGAGACCTGTCGATCTCTTGAGCAAATGCAATCGCGCTCATAAGCAAAAATCCAACGATCAAAGTGAATTTTTTCATGCTCATTCCTTTTTATTCCCCAACCACTGCTTCGGCCAAGCTTCGCATCGCATTACTATAATCCTGCCACCGGCCATCCGAAAGTTTTTAGAAATACTTTCTTCATGCTATTATTTCAAAGGCATCTTTAACATCCATCCCTATGGTAATACCTAAGGTTTTTGCTTTCGAATTAACTTTGGTAATTTTTCTGTTTGGGAATCGCTCTAAATTGCCGATGGGATTATCAGGCGTACTTTCTACTATGGCAGCCGCTCCACCAAAAGCATCTATAATATCCAGATCAAAAACGCCGCACGTCAAAAATGCCTTTTTGCCGGCTACCAGTAGAATGCTAAAATTAGACCACTTAACCTGAACCCCTTCAACTAAACCATTCTTAGTCTGATATGATTTTTTGTAAATATCCATTTTCTGCCTCTTTCGCATTCACATATTCACGTAAGCACGTAAGGGACGGTTCTCGTCGCCATCCCAGACCTGTCCCCATTATACTTCTGTCATGTAGAAAGGGACAGGTCTAATCTCAGCTTCAGAACCGTCCCTAAATCATTTTGCTTCAACGATCATATAAACTGACACGCTATACCCCTTCCACAACTACCACATTCGTCCTGCTCGCTTTTTCGCGTAGCATGGCGATCGCCTTATACTCGGGCGAATGCCACCACGCGTTAAACTTATCAATCGATTCAAATTTTATCATGGTAATCCACGATGGGTTCCAATCGCCCGACGCTACGGTTATTTTCCCGCCGCGAGCCAGGTATTGTCCGCCGAATTTCTTAAGTGTCGGTGGAATCTTTTGGCTATACTCGTCGTACTTCTCCTTATTTACAATGTCTTTAACTTCCGCTATTAAGTAAACCGCCATTTTCGCCCTCCCTCGATCGTCGTCTCCTGATACCGGCGTCAGCCAATACCCTGTCGAGCCTTCTTCCGTTTACCAGCGCTACTTTTTGCGGCCTGGTCAATTGCTTGATCAGCTTCTCAAGCCTGAACGCCGGTTTAAACCGTTTATACTTTTTATGCCATACCAAATTTACCGGACGCCGGTCCCGTGTATATTTCGCGCCCTTACCGCTGTTATGTACCTTTAAACGGTTCTTCAGATCCGGCGTGTACCCGGTATAATATGTCCCGTCCTTGCACTCGACGATATATACATAAAACTTTCCGGTTCTCTTCATAAAAATAAACTCGTTAATACGCTAATCTTTGTTAATGATATTTATCATCTCATAAAGCCGGCCATAGTCGTGCATATTGAAGTTCATGACGAGCCTCGGCAAGTATAAATACTCATCCTGCTGTATTTCCTTAGCCATCGGGGGCGAGATCCTGATATCGCCGCGCCTTAGAATATCTTTGAATTCTTTATTTAAAAGCTCTAAAGTCCCGGGCGAAATATCTCTGTTCAACCGCAGAACGGTCAAGCCGGACACGTATCTTATTGAATGGTATACCCTGTAAAAATCTTCTATGTATTTAATCGCCTCGTCGGTGGAATGCGCAATATGAAAAAGACTCAGGTCTATCTTTTCTATAAAGCCGTTACGCTCCATCTGCCCGGAAACAAAACGTTTCCACGCGGCCCAGTATGCCGAACCCTCCGGCTCCATCATAACTATCGGCCTGGGCTTCGACTTGCCCGTCTGAACCAGGGTAAGCATTTCGAATCCTTCATCATGTGTGCCGAACCCTCCGGGAAAAAGCGCTGTCGCGTCGGTCTCTTTGATAAATATCAGCTTCCTCGTGAAAAAATATTTGAAGTTGATTATCTTGTCTTTCTCGTCGATGTACGGGTTTGGCTTTTGCTCAAAAGGAAGCCGGATATTGAGCGCGAACTCTTTGCCGGAGGCCGCGCCTTTATTGCCGCCCTCCATGACTCCGGAGCCGCCGCCGGTTACTATCATGTAACCTTTCGCCGTCAGCTTTCGCGCGAAATCTTCAGCCATTTTATATTCGGCCGATGTTTTCTTCGAGCGCGCCGAGCCGAATATGATTACCTTTTTAATATTTCTATACGGTGAAAATATCTTGAAAGAGAACCGCAGTTCCTTGAGAGCATTGTTTACGAGCTTGAGATCCCCCTTGTCGCTACATTCCCTGCCAAGTTTGACGGAAGTCGTTAGTATTTCGCGCAATAAGTCTTCTGTGTCGGGAGAACAAGACGAACCGGCAAGCTTAGTTATGAGGCCGTCTATACTTTTGTCGCCAATCGTATAGCTTTTTGGTGTCTTTTTCATTTATCTGTACTCCTATGCGGTTCTTAATGGAACTTCACGCGCGTTTCTTTTTAAAAGCTTCCAGGCTTCCACCGCCCATAAAGGAAGCGAAGATATTGCCAATACAAGTATCCAGTCGAAGAGCCCCAACGGTTCCGTCTTAAAGATCGTCTGCAAAAAAGGAACGTACACGACTACCATCAGCAGAACAAACGAGATCGAGGTCGCGAGGATCAATTTTTTATTCGTGAATATCCCTAATTTGAACAGCGATACATCCATGCTCCGGCAGTTGAAGGAATGGAATAATTGCGAACAGGCAAGCACTATGAATGCCGCGGTTCGCGCGCGGCCGAGCCCTTCCTTTTCTACGAAAAGCACGAGGACGAACGCAAGCAAACTGCAAAAAGCGATGAACGAGCCCTGCGCCAGCATCAGCACTACACGGTCTTTTGTGATAACTGCCTCTGCGCTTTTACGCGGTGGGCGCGTCATAACACCGGGATCCACGGGATCTACCCCGAGAGCCAAGGCCGGCAGGCCGTCCGTTACGAGATTCACCCACAATATGTGTATCGGTAAAAGCGGCGCGGGCAAACCTATGAGAGACGACGTGAACATCACCAGTATTTCCCCGGCGTTGCACGATAAAAGGTAGTGAATGAATTTCTTTATGTTGTCGTAAATGCCGCGGCCTTCCTCGACGGCCGCTACTATCGACGCGAAATTATCGTCTGTTACCACCATGTCCGACACCTCTTTGGTAACATCGGTGCCCGTGATGCCCATGGCAACACCTATATCCGCTTCCTTTACCGCGGGGGCATCGTTAACACCGTCGCCGGTCATAGCCACCACCTCGCCGTGAGCGCGCCAGGCGCGCACAACTCTCAGCTTATGTTCCGGCGATACCCTGGCATACACCGAAATATTTCTAACTTTTTCATAAAGCTCCTCGTCGGTCAGCTTATCCAGTTCGCCGCCGCTTAGCGCCGAAGAAGTAGCCGTAAAAAAACCGAGCGCCTTCGCTATGGCTACCGCCGTATTTTTATGATCCCCGGTTATCATAACCGTTTTTATTCCGGCGCGGGCGCACTCCTCTATAGCCTTCTTCACTTCCTCGCGCGGCGGGTCTATCATCGCGATAAGGCCCGAGAATGTAAGGCCCGCCTCGACATTTTGAGCATCATACTTTTCATGGCCTTTATCGAGCATCCTGTAAGCGACCGCCAGTACTCTCATCGCTCCGGCGGCCAGTTCATCATTCATCTTTTGGATATTATTTTTATCCTGATCCGTCAATCGCCTGACTGTGCCGCCTTCCTCGATATTGACACAATCACCAAGCAACATATCGGGAGCGCCTTTAACGAACGCTATCGTCCGGCCGTTACCAGAACGGATGATCGTCATCTTTTTTCTGTCAGGGTCAAACGGTATCTCATCGATAAACGGATATTCTTTTTCCAATACGCCTTTGGTAAATCCGGCCTTGCCGGCGATAGTTAAAATAGCGCCTTCGGTGGGGTCGCCCACTATCCTGTATACCCCGGCATCCTCGACCAGTTCAGCGCCATTACACAACACGCCGCAACGCAGGACATTCTGCAAGTCGGGGTGGTCAGCAGGAGTGATTCGATTTTTATCTACGAAAATATCTCCCTTGGGAGCGTATCCGATACCGGTCGCCTCGTAGAGCCGGCCTCCGGCGAATATCCTCTGCACCGTCATCTCGTTTTTAGTCAGAGTGCCAGTCTTGTCCGAGCAGATGACCGTAGCGCAACCCAATGTCTCGACGGAAGGGAGTTTACGTATAAGCGCGTGGCGCCTGACCATCCGGTGAACGCCCAACGCTAAAGCGATGGTAACTACGGCGGGTAGCCCTTCCGGAATGGCGGCGACCGCCAGGCTCACCGATGTCAGAAAAACGTCTATTATTTTGCCGCCACGCAGCCATCCGAGCAAGAAGACCATGCCTACCAGCGCAAAACACAAATATACTATCCACTTGCCAAAGGCCTCCAACTTTTTCTGTAGAGGCGTAGTTTCATGCCCGATCGACTGTACGAGCCCCGCGATCTTTCCCAATTCCGTCTGCATGCCGGTATGCACTACGACCGCCCTGGCCTTGCCTGAGGCAACCGAGGTTCCCATATAAACCATATTCGCCCGGTCAGCGAGCGGGATATCTTTTTCTTCTAATGCACGAACCGTCTTTACGACAGGCGTCGATTCCCCCGTCAAGCTGGCTTCCTGTACGCCGAAATTAACACTTACCCGGATCAAACGGCTATCGGCAGGAATGCTGTCGCCCGATTCTATCTCGACTATATCGCCCGGAACCAATTCCGACGAGGGGATGACTTTATGTTTACCATCGCGGATAACTTTTGAGGTGGGATTTGATAATTTTTTCAACGCGGCAAGCGATTTTTCCGCCCGGTACTCCTGGATAAAACCTAAGAGGGCATTAAGTATGACTATCGCGACGATCGCCAGCGCGTCTATCCATTCCTGCAGGAATCCGGACACAAAGGCGGCGCCTATCAGCACCCATATGATAAAATCCTTGAACTGCCCCAGGAAGATAGACAGAGGCCCGGGCCCCTTCTTACCCTGGAGTTGGTTCGGGCCGGCCTCGACCAGAGCTTTGGCGGCCTCCGCTTCGCTAAGACCTATGGCAGGATCGCTGTTCAATATCCCTACGACTTCATCCGCGGTAATATTGTAAAACTTCACCGTCGTATATATGCTCATGCAGTTCCCTGATCCGTTTAATGGATTTAATGGCCGACTATTTAAATATCTCCATTATTTTAGCATACGTACTCGATGCCTACAACCTCTTAAGTAAGTCGCCTGCGACCTTCTTTCCCGCCAGAAGCATACCACCGAATATCGGCCCCATTCGCGGGCCTCCGAATACGGCGTTCGCGCACATCCCGCAGGCGTATAGCCCGGGGCATATCTCCTTCGAATTCTTCACGATAGTATTCTCCCCCGCCTCGGCCCACATCGACTGTTCACCCATCATCTTGCCGGTCTTCGTATTGAACGCGATGCCCGATTTCCGCTCCACAACCCGCGTAACCTCGGCGGGATGGCCGGTGGCGTCAACTACGAATTTCGCTCTCATGGTGATAGGATCGACATGCAGTTTCGCCATCTCGACGGATGTCCAGTTCAAAACAAGCCCGCATACGCGCTTGGACCTGACCATAACGTCTTCGACGCTCAGGAGATTGAATATCCGGAGGCCTGCATGCACGCTCTTCGAGCATATGGTAGAAACGGCGTCTATCGAATCGGCGAGGTAATAATTATCCTCGTAGAGCCGGCTCCTGACACCAAACTCGTCGAGGATGCTCTTCGCCTCTTTCTGGACGACGATCTCATTGAACATTATGCCGCCGCCCCACATTCCTCCGCCCACGGAAAGTTTCCGTTCGAATAAAACCACCCTCTTTCCGGCTTTTGCCAGATAGTATCCGCACACCATCCCGGCGGGTCCCGCGCCGGCGATAGCCACATCCACATCTAAAGCATTGATCAGTTTATTGCTGTATGATTCTATTATCGCCTTCGATATCTTTATCTCATCCAATACCATTTTCTTCTCCTCCTTTTTCAAACATCCTGAAAATAAAAAATCCTTACACCTGGTTTCGCCATAGCATAAGGACTACTTCATAATATCTCATCCCTCCGCTGGCATTATCCAGATCAGGTTCTTTGGGTAACCCCGTTACTACGGAGACTCTCAGGCCGGTTCACCGACCTCCCCACTTTTTCTATCTTGATCGATTAAAGCATGAAACTTTTATTCCGTCAAGACTATAAACGCTTCTTATTGTTTCTTTTTAAGAGAAGCCTTTATAAAATCACTGAAGAGCGGATGCGCTTTATCAGGCTTGGATTTAAATTCAGGGTGAAATTGGCACGCCATAAACCATGGATGGCCTTTTAACTCTATTATCTCAACCAAATCTCGCCCATGGCATATACCGCTGAATACAGCGCCGCCTTTTTCCAGCGCGGCCCTGTATTTATTATTAAACTCATATCGATGGCGGTGGCGCTCGAGGATCTTTTCTTTTTTATATATTCCGCGCGCTCTGGAACCTTTTTTCAACGCGCATCCATAATCGCCAAGCCGCATCGTAGCGCCTTTTATTTTTACGTTTTTCTGTTCCTCGAGAAGGCTTATCACGGGAAACTTTGTGCGTTTATCGAATTCGGTAGAATTGGCGTTCTTCATGCCGCAGACGTTCCTGGCAATTTCGATAATCGCCGTCTGCATCCCAAGACATAATCCAAGGTACGGGATATTATTCTCTCTGGCGTATTGTATAGCCTTTATCTTGCCTTCTATGCCGCGCGAACCGAAACCACCGGGTACAAGTACGCCGCAAACACCTCTCAGGTGAGCATCCGCGCCGTCATTTTCTATATCTTCCGAATCCACTTTTCTTATTTTTAGTTTGACATCATTCGCTATGGCGCCATGAATAAGCGCCTCGTATATGGATTTGTACGCGTCCTGAAGCGTTATATATTTACCGATAACGGCTATCTCTACTTCTCCCGACGGCTGTTTGAGCCTGTTTATCACCGACTTTTTCCACGCGGACAGGTCACCACCGTCGCATTTAAGTTTCAATAGGCGCGCTATAAGCCTATCTATACCTTCTTCTTTAATACAAACCGGAACTTCATAAATACTCTCCACGTCTATGGCCTGTATAACGGCTTCGGCGTCGACGTTGCAGAATAGCGCTATCTTCGCTCTGGTCTCCGCAGGAAGGTCTTTTTCCGTCCTGCATATGATTATATCCGGGATTATGCCTATTTCGCGAAGAGTGCCTACGCTGTGCTGTGTCGGCTTGGTCTTTATCTCGCCGGCCGCTCTTATATAAGGGACAAGCGTTACATGGACATTTATCGCATAGCCCGCGCCCACTTCCAACCGCAACTGCCTTATCGCCTCAAGGAACGGCAGGCTCTCTATGTCTCCGACGGTGCCGCCTATTTCTACTATGACAACATCGACCTTGCTGTTTTTGGCGACTTTTTTTATCGCGCCCTTTATTTCATCGGTGATATGCGGTATTATCTGCACGGTCTTGCCCAGATAATCGCCGCGGCGTTCCTTGGTTATAACGGAATAATATATCTTGCCCGTAGTTATATTATTATCCCTGGTAAGACGCGCGTTCGTAAAACGCTCATAATGGCCGAGGTCCAAGTCCGTCTCGGCGCCGTCATCAAGAACATAAACCTCTCCGTGCTGATAGGGGCTCATCGTGCCAGGGTCGACATTCAGGTACGGATCGCATTTTATCAGCGTAACCGAAAGCCCCTTGGATTCGAGTATCTTACCGATAGAAGCCGCCGTTATGCCTTTACCCAGGCTCGAAACCACTCCACCCGTTACAAATATGTATTTTGCCATGTCACGCCTTCCCTTGTTTTGAAAAACATATTATCTTTTGCGATACGACATCCGACATTATTTTCAAACTCCTCCCGTCCACTTCATATACTCCGACGATATCTTTAAATCTGCCCGCTTGCGGCAGTAGTTTCATGAAAACGTCTTCCGACCCGGAAAGCCACTTCTTATTTAACACCGTGTTCTCTTTTTCAGGAAATAACGCAACGTATAATATGTTCGTCTCAACCAGGTCCTGAAAAAAATGCGTACCGAAAGAAAGCTCGGGCATGATATTTTCCGCCGAGGAGGCGACCTCCGCGAGAACCGTTATGTTATTTATCTCGGCGAATTTTACCGGGACGCCCATGGAAGGGGTCGTAGCGCCCCATCGCCCCGGCCCCATAAGAAGCGTGGGCAGTTTCTCCTTGTCTTCTATTCCTCTGTTCAGCGCGCCTACCATACGGGCAACCTCATACTTATCCGCCTGCGAAAGTCCGCCGTATTTTTTCAGGTCAATATATATGACTCTTTTTATGTCCTGCGATACATTCCCGCCGAGAAAATTACCATGCGCGTGAAAAAGAATATCTTCTTTATTTATGCGGGACGGCATATCTACTTTGACGCCCAGGCCCCGCGTCTGCAAAGGCCGGCATTGCAGAAGGTTTATTTTGAATTTATTATCGCCGGTAAAGTTTACGGTAAATTCTATCTCTACGGGATAACGGTAGGCCCCTTCGAGCGCGCCCAAAATCTTCCTGAAACGGTTCGTCAGTATATTATCTTTGAATACACCGTCGAGGGTCGGTATCCAGCACTCCCTTTCCTCCTCTCCCATTTCTTTAATCATGCGCATAGCGTCATAATCTTTTATCGCTATACGATCTATATCAATCGGCAATTCCTCCTTTATAATATCGTCGAAAGAAACCGTCTTAAAAATATTATCTTTTGTGTTTATCACATCTACATCGTGCTGTGAAAATCTCTTCAGCGCGTCTCTTTCCGAATAAGTGCGTTGTAACGGATTATCGAGAGCCACCATCCGCGGGTAGTCGCCCTCGACACGGTTGACCGCCCTTGTGCCGAGACCGAATACGATCCTGAGCATTCCCGCCCTCGGATCCATATCCTCATTCCATACATAAGTATTGTAAGACACGCCTACTCCCGCAAGATCCGGAAAGAAATAATCTTTTCGCTGAGAGCCGGAAACGCGTTGCACAAGGAGAGCCATCTGCTCATCCATCTTATCCAAGCCGCGCTGTTTTCTGTACACGAGAGCGTCTTCGTTCATAGTGCTCGCATATATCTTTTTCACGGCTTCCGCGAACTGGATGTATCTCTGTTCGGGACTGCCCTGATTGGCTAAAAATATGCTCTCGTATTTCCCGGCGAAGGCATTACCGAATCCGTCTTCAAGCAATGAGCTTGAGCGTATTATGATGGGAGACGACCCGAAATATTCTATGATTCGCTGAAAATGTTCCATGGTATCCTCGAAGAAAACCCCATAAAGCATTTTTTCTCTCAATATCTTCGCGCTTGTAAAGTACCCCTCTTCCGTCTTCTGTTGCATGCGCAATTTCCACCAGCGGTTCTGCACTATATATGAATAGAATATGTCTGAACCTATATAAAACGAATCATGCGGCTCGGAAAGCGACCGCCAGTCCGGTATTTTTTTGGAAAGGACCTTCCTGGATAGAAGCATGCCGACGCTTTTACCTCCGACAAAACCCGTTCCTATCAATCTGGATTTTATATCTACGAGCTCTTCGAGCGAAAAATTACTCGTTACAAGCGCCAGAAGCTTCTTGTTCGCGGTCATCATTATTCCGGAGAGCTTCCTGACCATTCTCTTCACGCTCTCTTTCGCCGGATTATTTTTCAGGATATCTTCCGCCTCGAGGAATAAGCGATCCCAGTAATCGAGATTGCGCCGGGCGCTCTCGGAACCTTTTTCATAAATATGCGACAGTATCTTTACGGCATTGGCGCTGTCTATGATGGGAAAATATCTGTCTTTCTCTTTACGGTGCGGCAGGAACATGGTCGGAGAATAACGGTTCCATACCTTCAAAGGGTGTATATAAGTACTGCCCTCGCAATTATAGACATCTATCAAAAGCTGTGTCGTCTCACGTATACGGGCTATTGATTTGAAGGAATGATTATTACGCAATATCGAAAAATATGTGACCGTCTTAAGCTCATAGAGATACGGGCACGTAACCATGAAAAAATTACCTATCATGAGATCACTGGCCCACGCCGAAAGAAGCTCCGAGAGACAATCGAAAACATAATACGCGCCTTCCCCCTCCTGAGTAATAATACCATTGACGTTCGTCGTAAAAGATTCAAAGCCATCGTTGGCATTGAGCTCATATCGCTTTATCAGTTTCGACGGCCTGATAAGTTCTTTATGGGACGCAAACCTTATATAGATGATCTTTTTCTTATCTTCCAGCGACTGTTCCACAAAGGATTTTACAAGACGGGCATAATCTTTTATATCGTCTATCTGCCAGACGACATTGTCCCCGGCCCTTAAACCCGTCAAGACGCTATCTAAACTTCTCACCCCTGTGCTGATCATTTTTCTACCTCGAGGTATCTATCCATGCAATAAGCCGCACGGCGGCCCTCCGATATGGCCCATACCACCAGCGATTGTCCGCGCCTCATGTCGCCGGCGGAGAACACCCCTTCGACGGACGTCATATAATCTGAATCCGTTTTTACATTGCCTCGATCATCGAAAGCGACATTGAGATCTGCTAAAAGGGCGGAATGCTCGGGATGCAGGAAACCTACGGCCAGGATCACCATGTCCGCGGCAATATCAAATTCTTTCCCGCCTTTTACACAACATAGTTTTTTTACAACACCGTCTTGGCCGCCAAACCGTTTCGTGGTTACTTCCCAGTGGCGGGCGCACCCTTCTTCATGGCTCGAGGTCGTCTTCAACAGCGTCGGATACTTCGGCCATGGACAGGCTCCCGTCCTGCTCTCAGGCGGGCGCGGTAAAACCTCTATCTGCACCACACAGGCGGCCCCCTGACGATTGGCCGTGCCCACACAGTCGGAGCCGGTATCTCCACCGCCTATAACGACAACCGTTTTGCCCCCGGCATCTATCAAATCTTTTTTCGAAATCTTTTTCCCGGCATGGCGGGCATTTGACTGGGAGAGGTAATCCATAGCAAAATATATGCCGGCCAATTCTCTCCCTTCTATCTTAATGTCCCGCGGAACGCCGGAGCCGCCCGCCAAACAAACCGCGTCGAACTCTTTTAAAAGCTTCCCGGCTTTATAATCTACGCCCACATTTATACCTGTTTTAAAAACAATTCCTTCCTTTCTCCATATCTCAAGCCGCCTGTCTATAATATGTTTCTCGAGCTTGAAATCGGGGATACCATAACGCAATATGCCTCCCGGTTTATCCGAGCGCTCAAAAACAGTGACGTTATGGCCTAAGCCATTGAGCTGTACTGCGCAGGATAACCCGGCCGGGCCCGATCCGATAACCGCTATCTTTTTAGGGTTCGGGCGTTTTATGGGCCTGGGCTTGATCAGACCATTCTTAAAACCAAACTCCACAATGGCGAGTTCATTTTCGCGTATAGTCACAGGATCGTCGTTTAGACCCAGCACACACGCGTATTCGCATACAGCAGGGCATACCCTCCCGGTTATTTCGGGCAGGTTATTAGATTCCTCCAGTAATTTCACGGCGCCTGCCCAGTTGCCGCGGAACATATAGTCGTTCCATTCGGGAATATAATTTCCGACGGGACAGGCCGAATGGCAAAAGGGTGTGGCGCAATCCATGCATCGCGACGCCTGTTCACGCGACTGTTTTTCATGACGCGCTTTCGCGGCGTGCTGGAAATCCAGAACGCGTTCGCAAACAGGCCTATAACTGGCCCCCTGCCTCGAAACCTTCAGGAATCCTCTGGGGTCACCCATCGATCGCCTCCGCGAGATCGAGCTTCTCTTCCACCTTGACGCCTTCCAGTATGCGTTTATACTCTACCGGTATTACCTTAACGAATTTCTTTAATTCCACATGCATATTTTCCATGATCTTTTCTGCCTTAACGCTCTTTGTGTATTTTGAATGGTTATGCAGTAAATTATATATAGTATCCCTGTCGGATTCTTTCACATCTTCCAGCGTAACCATATCCATGTTGCACCTGTTTTTAAAAGATCCATCGTCATCGTACACGTACGCTATGCCTCCCGACATACCGGCGGCAAAATTCCTGCCCGTACGCCCCAGGATCACAACTCTTCCGCCCGTCATGTACTCACAACCGTGGTCTCCGACGCCCTCGACTACCGCATACAACCCCGAACTTCGCACACAGAACCTCTCGCCGGCGACGCCGCATATATACGCCTCGCCCGATATGGCCCCGTAAAAAGCGGTGTTCCCTATGATTATATTCTCGTCGGGCGAGTAGCCGGCGGAAGCGTCAGGATAGACTATGATCTTCCCTCCCGAAATCCCCTTTCCCACATAATCATTTGACATGCCCTCCAGCTCAAACGTGATGCCTTTGACAAGAAAAGCGCCGAAACTCTGCCCGGCAGTGCCCCTGAACTTGACAGTTACCGTATCTTCCAACAACACGCCATCGCCGCACCTTCTTATGATCTCGCCGCTTAACATAGCACCTACAGCCCTGTCAGTATTATTTATGTCTGTCGCAATCCTGGACGGCTTGTTCTTCCCGAAGGTATCGGCGCACAACCCGATAAGTTTTTTGTCAAGAACTGCGTCGGAGACCCCGATTCTATTAGCCGGGCAATACCTGCCCGCCTTCTGGGGCATGTTCGGCTTATAAAGTATCCGCGAGTAATCTATTCCTTTTGTTTTTAAAGAAATTATTTCGTTATTTGTCTCGAGGAGATCCGTCCTGCCTATCATCTCATCCACCGTCCGCATCCCCAGGCCGGCCATTATTTCGCGGAGATCCCCGGCCACGAACCGGAAATAATTCACTATGTATTCCGGGCTCCCCCTGAAACGCTTCTGCAGAATATCATCCTGCGTAGCCACTCCGACCGAACAATTATTGAGATGGCAATGTCTCAGCATAACGCAACCGCTTGTAACAAGTACCGCCGTGCAGAAGCCGTACTCCTCGGCCCCCAGCAATGCCGCGATAGCGACATCGCGGCCGGTGCGCATCTGTCCGTCAGTCTGTATGCGTACCCGTGAACGCAGTCCGTTCAGTACGAGAGTCTGGTGCGTCTCGGAAAGGCCCAGTTCCCACGGAAGCCCGGCATGTCTTATCGAGCTCCTTGGGGAAGCGCCTGTGCCGCCATCACCCCCGGATATAAGGATCATATCGGCATGGCCTTTAGCCACGCCCGAGGCTACCGTTCCGACCCCGGCTTCCGAAACGAGTTTTACACTTATGCGCGCGTAAGGATTTACGTTCTTTAAGTCGAATATAAGCTGTGCCAAATCTTCGATGGAATATATGTCATGATGCGGCGGCGGAGAGATAAGCGTAACCCCGGGCGTCGTATGCCTTATCCGCGCAATTATCTCGTTCACTTTGTGCCCGGGCAACTGCCCGCCTTCGCCGGGTTTAGCGCCCTGCGCGATCTTTATCTGTATCTCGTCGGCATTGACAAGATAGTTCGTCGTAACGCCAAATCTGCCGGAGGCGACCTGTTTTATCGCGCTCCGCCTCGAATCTCCATTGGGAAGCTTTACAAATCTCGCCGGGTCCTCGCCGCCCTCGCCGGTATTCGATTTCCCGCCTATCCTGTTCATGGCGATAGCTATGGTTTCATGGGCGGGCGCGCTGATTGATCCGAAACTCATGGCCCCTGTAGCGAAACGTTTCATTATGCTTTCGACGGATTCGACCTCATCGACAGGGATCGCCGCTGTGGTTTTGAATTTTAACAGACTCCTTAAGGTGGTCGGATTGGCCGACTGGTCGTTTATAAGGCGCGCGAAATCTTTATATCGTGTGCTATCATTACTGCGCACGGCATCCTGCAACGCCGCTATGCTATCCGGATTCCATAGATGGAACTCCCCGTCTTTTTTCCATTGATAGACGCCGCCGCTCGCAAGACACATATCATCCGCGCCTTTTTCGGGGTAAGCCTCTTTATGCCTGGCGATCGCTTCATCCGCTATCTCTTTGAGGCCAGCGCCGCCGATCCTCGATATCGTACCGGTAAAATATTTTTCGCAGAAACTCTCTTCGAGTCCCAACGCTTCGAATATCTGCGCGCTACGATAACTCCTGAGGGTGGATATTCCCATCTTCGACAGTATTTTTAATATCCCGTCTTTCAGCGCTTTGTTGTAATTTTTGAGCGCCTCATCGATGCCCAGCTTCACCTCTTTTTCTTTTACAAGATATTCTATCGCTGTATAAGCAAGATACGGGTTTACGCAATCCGCGCCGTATCCGAAAAGGAGCGCGAAGTGATGGACCTCCCGAGGTTCCGCGCTCTCGACGATCAGCGCGACCTGCGAGCGTATCGTCTTCTTAACCAGATGCTGATGGACGGCGCTGGCGGTCAAAAGCGAAGGCAACGCGATATTGTCCTTATCCGATCCGCGATCGCTCAATATTATGAAGGAGAATCCTTTCTCGATAGCATATTCGGCTTCAAAACATATCCTGTCCAGGGCCCGGCTAAATCCCTCGACGCCGCTTTTCGCGTCAAAAAAAGTATAGATCGTCTTCGTCCTGAAACCATTTATGCTTATATCCCGTATCTTTTTAAACTCCTCGTTAGTCAATATAGGATTTTTTACCATTATCTTGTGGCTATGCTCCGGCGTCTCTTCCAGCATATTTTTTTCCGGACCTATAAAGCTTTCGAGCGACATTACAATCTTTTCCCTTATCGAATCTATGGCCGGATTGGTCACCTGCGCGAATAGTTGTTTGAAATAGTTATACAGAAGCTGGTGTTTTTTGGATAAAAAAGCGTGCGGGGTATCGTTGCCCATAGAACCTACAGGCTCTTTACCTTCTTCCGCCATCGGCTTCAATATGATTTTAAGGTCTTCGCGCGAATATCCGAAAGCCTTAAGGCCGGATATTATGTCTTCGGATTTCGCGTCGGCTGTTCCGCTACTTTCAATGTCGTCGAGGTAAAGCATGTTCCCGGTATTCCATTCGCCGTAAGGCTTCCGGGCGGATATGTTCTTCTTTATCTCGGAATCATGCACTATGCGGCCCAGCGCGGTATCTATAAAGAACATTTTACCCGGCTCGATTCTCCCGCAGGACTTAATGTCCGCCGGCGGTATATCAAGCACGCCCACTTCCGACGCCATAACTACAAAATCTTTTTTGGTTACGATATAACGCGCAGGCCTTAAGCCGTTTCTGTCGAGGACAGCGCCGATATTCTTGCCGTCGGTAAAGGCTATAGCCGCCGGGCCGTCCCACGGTTCCATGAAACATGCGTGATATTTATAAAAATCCTTAAGCTCCTCATCCATGAACTTATCGCGCTCCCATGCCGCCGGTATAAGCATCATCATGGCGTGCTCTAAAGACCGGCCGGATAAAACGAGAAGTTCGAATACGTTGTCTATCGCAGACGAATCACTGCCGCCTTTCACGATAACGGGTTTCAATTTCTCTATATCGGTGCCGAACAACGCGCTGGCGATAAGCCGTTCACGCGCGCTTATCCAGTTTATGTTGCCCCGCAGGGTATTTATCTCACCGTTGTGCGCCAGAAAGCGGAACGGCTGAGCGAGATCCCATGTCGGGAAAGTATTTGTGCTATACCGGGAATGGACAAGGCAGAGAGAGCTTTCCATGGCCGCGTCGTTAAGATCGGGGAAAAAACCTCTAAGTTGGCGCGGCATCAGCAACCCTTTATAACCCAATGTTCTGGTAGAAATATTCGTAATATAGAAAAAAGATTTCTGTTTTACGGCGGACGCCTTGACCGCGCTCTCGATCTGTTTGCGTATAACGTAGAGCTTTCTCTCAAAGGCAAGCTCGTCTTTAAGGGCTTTGTTTCTTCCGATAAAAACCTGGGCTATGAAAGGTAGTGTATCTTTGGCGCTTTTGCCTATTACCGAACTATCCACGGCAACATCGCGCCAGCCGAGAAGTTCCTGGCCTTCTTCGACGATCACGTTTTTAAAGATATCCGTGCATATCTTTTTATCCTTCTCATCCGTCGGAAGAAATACCAAGCCTGCGCCGTAAAAACCCGGCCCGGGCAAAGAGATACCGATAGCGCCGCATTCTTTGGCCAGAAACTTGTGCGGCATCTGTATAGTCAACCCCGCCCCGTCACCTGTGTCAGGGTCGGCTCCGACCGCCCCACGATGGCTCAGGTGCTCGAGCACCTCGATACCCTTTTCCACGATATCGTGAGACTGCCTTCCTTTAATATCGCAGACGAATCCCACGCCGCAAGAATCGTGTTCGAATCGCGGATCGTACAATCCCTGTTTATCGGGTAAATTCGAGAAGCTCATCTTTTAAATCTCCCCACATCTATACCGAACTTTTTTATTTTATTGCGCAGTGTATTCCGGTGCAGGCCCAATACTTTCGATGCCGCTATCTGGTTGCCCAGAGAACGTTCTAAAGCCTTTATAATGGTTATCTTTTCGATATCGTCTATTATCGTACTGTATGAACGGCCGATATCTATCATGTAAAAACGCTCGTCGGTGCCCAGTATATGTGCATTCATGTTTAAAATTATGGCGCAGGGCCGTTGTAAGCGGCTCTGCGCCATTCCTTAATTACAGAACCGAAAGATATTTCTCAAGCTCATACTGCGGGATCTGTATCCTGTATTCGTCCCATTCTTTCTTTTTCAACTCAACGAACCTTGGGAATATATGCTCGCCCAGCACTTTTTTTACAAGAGGGCTCTTCTCAGCTAACGAGATGGCGTATCCGAGCGAATCCGGAAGCGTCTCAATACCCTTGTCTTTCCGTTCCGCGTCGGTTAAGTGATACAGGTTCGTATCCATCGGCTTTGGCGCTTTATACTTCTTCTCTATCCCGTCCAGGCCGGCATGAAGCATGGCCGCAAATGTAAGATACGGATTGCACGCCGGATCACATGCCCTGAACTCGCATCGTGTCGCGTTCTCTTTGCCTGGATAATACAGCGGCACCCTTACGAGCGCGGATCTGTTCCTGCGGCTCCATGCCACATAGACGGGCGCTTCATACCCGGGCACCAGTCTTTTATACGAATTCGTAGTCTGCGCGAAAATGGCGCATATCTCTCTGGCGTGTTTTAAAAGGCCCGCTATGTAACTACGCGCGGTATCGGAGAGGCAATCGTCGCTCTTAGCGTCGAAGAACATGTTTTTATTGCCTTTGAAAAGCGACTGGTGCGTATGCATACCTGAGCCATTCTGCCCGAAGATAGGTTTCGGCATGAACGTGGCATATACGCCGTATTTACTCGCGATCTCTTTGACGACAACCCTGTAAGTTATTACGTTGTCCGCCATCTCCAGCGCGTCTTTGTAACGCATATCGACTTCGTGCTGTGAAGGCGCGACCTCATGGTGAGAATATTCGACATCTATGCCCATCTTTTCGAGCGCCAGAACGGTTTCCCTCCTCAGGTCGCTGGCGACATCAAGAGTAGTAAGATCGAAATATCCGCCTTTATCCAACACGTCTGTGGCCAAATCCGTTTTGAAATAAAAGAACTCCAGTTCGGGCCCTAAATAAAAATGGTCGTAGCCCATTTCCTTTGCCCGGGCAAGGGCTTTTTTGAGCACATAACGCGGATCGCCCTCATACGGCGTCTTGTCCGGATTAAGAACATTGCATATCATTCTCGCCACCGCTTTTTCCGACGGACGCCAGGGCAGTATCGAGAACGTATTGGGATCCGGCATGGCGATCATGTCGGATTCTTCTATATCCTGATAACCTGTAATAGAGGAGCCATCGAACCCCATGCCGTTTTCGAGGGCACCCTCAAGTTCCTTATCCGTAATGGCGAAACTCTTAACCTGCCCTATCAGGTCGGTAAACCACAGGCGTATGAATTTTACGTCATTCTCTTTAACCAGCTTTAAAATATCCTGCTTAGTCTTCTTTTCCATACCCATCTCCTTTTTTACCAAAAAAAAAGGGCGCTTTAAGCCGTTCCGGCCTTAAAACGTCCTTGTTTTAATATGCCCCTACAATACACATATATAAGTAAAAAAACACCTGTCCTGGTAACCAAAATTTTAAAAATATTATCCGATGGCCTCGGGGCCTTTCTCTCCCGTCCGTATTCTGAAGCATTCTTCCAGATTTACTACAAATATTTTACCGTCGCCGATATTGCCGGTCCTGGCGCCTTTTTTTATCGCATCTATGGCAGGTTTGACATAACTATCATTAACCGCTATCTCGAGCCTGATCTTTTTAAGCAGATTCCCCGTCTCTTTTCTACCGCGGTATACTTCCGTGCGCCCTTTCTGCCGGCCACAGCCAAGAACATTAGCCACTGTTTTAAGATATATCTCTTTACTATCCAACTCCTGCAAAACATCTTCGATTTTATGCGGTTGGATTATCGCTATTATAAGTTTCATGCTTCTCCTCCTTAATCTAAGAGCGTATAAGCGCTCTCTTCGTGCTGTGTTATATCCAGGCCGACCACCTCATCGTCATCGCTAACCCTTAAACCTATAACGGCATCCAGTACTTTCAGCAAAACAAAAGTAACCGCTATCGAGTACACCATGGTAGCCGCCACTCCTATGAATTGCACGCCCAACTGCCCGGGATTCCCGAAAAATAGCCCATTGTTGCCGGCCGGGTTTATAACTTTTTGCGCCAGAAGGCCGGCCATGAGAGCGCCGACTGTACCGCCGACGCCATGGACTCCGAAAGCATCCAGGGAATCGTCGTAAGCGAACTTCAATTTAACCACCGCGACAGCCATATAGCACACCGCCGCTACGGCTATTCCTATAATAAGCGCCGACAGAGGCGAGACAAAACCAGCCGCGGGCGTTACCGCCACGAGCCCGGCAACCGCGCCGGTCGCGCCGCCCAGCATAGTGGGTTTTCCCACCAGCTTCCACTCTATTCCCATCCATGTAAGCGCCGCGGCGGCGGCGGCCGTATTCGTAGCTATGAACGCCCATACCGCAAGCTCGTTTGCGCCAAGCGCGCTACCTGCGTTAAATCCGAACCAGCCGAACCACAGTAATGACGCGCCGAGAATTACGAGCGGCAGGTTATGCGGCGGCATGGGTTCGCGGCCGTATCCTCTGCGCTTGCCGAGAACTAGCGCGCACACAAGCGCCGATATGCCGGAAGAGACGTGTACAACCGTGCCGCCGGCAAAATCCAGGGCACCCATATTCCTGAGCCATCCGCCGGCGCCCCATACCCAGTGGCATACCGGATCGTAGACGAACGTCGCCCATAATAAGGTAAAGATGACGTATGCGGAGAACTTCATCCTTTCCGCGAACGCACCGGTTATAAGAGCCGGCGTGATAACGGCAAACATCATCTGATAGACCATGAAAAGCAGGTGAGGAATAGTGGCCGCGTAATCAGGGTTCGGTGCCATGCCCACGCCTTTTAAGCAGAACCAGGCGAGGCTTCCTATAAAATGCCCCTTATCTGGGCCGAACGCCAGACTATACCCCCACAATATCCATTGGACGCTTATGAGGCACAACACAAAAAATGACTGCATCATGGTGGCGAGCACGTTTTTCCTTCTCACCAGTCCACCGTAGAAAAACGCCAGGCCCGGCGCCGTCATCATCATGACAAGCGCTGTAGATATCAACACCCAAACCGTATCTCCGGAATTGATCATAATCTCTCCATTTTTATTTTGACGCTAAAGTATTTTTACAATATCCGTAAAAACAAAAAAGCGTCTTTTAGCACGCTAATGCGTTAAAAGACGCCTTCGTCTTATGTAACAAGTAAAAAATCTATCCCTTTGGTAACCTCGAAATCCTTTTATGCCATTTTCTTATTATCGCCTTTTTATGCTTCAACACCATGACATGCGATATCCCCATCAGGCCGGCGGCTTCCCGGACAGTATATCCTTTCAGAAGATACGACAGAACTGATCTTTCCTTGTCGGTCAATCGCATGGACTTTATCTCGTCGATAGATATCCTGTCCTCCGTGCCGGAATCAGAACCTTTACTCTTGTCCGCGAGGATATCGCCCAGGGTCAGCCCATCGGCATTTATCAATTCATCGATGCTCGAGAATGCTACTTTGGGCCTGCCTTTTCTTAAAAAGTTCTGTATGTGAAATTCGCACCCCTTGATAACATACGACTCATTTATGCCGATCGGCAGGCCATACCCATAGTGTTGCCACAGATAGATACACATCTCCTGATACAGGTCCTGCTCGTCATAGAAACCCGTGAGCAGATGCTTGCGCGCGATAAACTTAAGCGCCGGCGTTATCTTTTCCAGTAATATCTTAAAATCCATGGTTCATCACCGCCATTCTAAAAACAAAAAGTCCTTACCGGCGCTTGACTATGCGCCAATAAGGACATCTTTATCCCCTAAATGAGGAGCAAATAAAAAAGGCGTTCTTGCGAACGCCTCATTGCTTCTATGTAGTAAACGCTACTTTGTGTTTACAATATAAGTATACCATAAAAAAACTATTTGTCAATAAGTAAAAACGCGAGCGCCAACAATATGCGATATATGCCGAAAGGTATAAAGCTGTGGTTTCTGATAAAGACAAGTAGTAATTTGACAGCCATAAGCGCTACGACAAACGATGTAACAAATCCGGCCAGCAATAGCATGAATTGATCTTGAGTAAAAGCTCCGGCATTCTTGTATAGATCGAGCGCTGTTGCGGCGAGCATTGTAGGGACGGCTAAAAGAAAAGAGAACTCCACAATCGTCTTCCTATCAAGCCCCAACGACAGCCCACCTATGATAGTCGCCGCCGAACGCGAAACGCCCGGTATCATGGCGATTGACTGAAATAATCCTATGAAGAAGGCTTGTTTATAAGAGATGGCGCCGATATTGCCGTCTGACTCCGGCTTTTCGTGATGCAATAGTTCGAATACGATTAGGACTATACCGCCTATCAATAATGACCAGACGACGACTGAGCTATTTCCCAATAAATACCGCTTGACCAGTTTATAAAAAACCAGTCCCAATACCATGGTCGGGATAAACGCAGTGGCCAATTTCTTTATCAATTTCACATCCGTCAATAACGGCTTTATATATAAGAAGATGACGGAGGCTATCGCCCCTAATTGTATGGCTATCTCGAAGCTTTTCACAAAATCCGATTGGGGTATTTTTAGAAGTTGCGCCATCAGTATCAAATGTCCCGTAGAGGATATGGGCAGGAATTCCGATATGCCTTCCACAACACCGAAAATGACAGCATCAAATATTGTCATCTATCCCTCTACATTAAAATAAGGCTCAGCGCCATAACGGCCATGCCTATGATTACTCCGAAAATAGATATATGATAACCTTCACTCTGACAGGATAGCGGCAAAAGTTCATCGAAACTTATGAAAACCATTATACCGGCAACAAACGCAAGCGTGAAAGAAAGCACCGCCGGCGTAAGAAAAGGCATGAGAATAAATATCGCCACAACAGCCCCGGCGGGTTCGGCGAACCCGGCAAGAAAAGAATACCAGAATGCTTTTTTCTTGCTTTTTGTAGCATAAAATATCGGCATCGCGACGGCTATGCCTTCGGGTATATTGTGCAAAGCTATCGCGATAGCCAGCGCCACGCCCAGCTTTATGTTTACCAGGGCGCTCATAAATACCGCGAGCCCCTCCGGAAAATTATGTATGCCTATGCCTATCGCGGTAAATATTCCCGCGGCCATAAGCTTTTTGTCGTGGCCGGGCGATTTTATCTTTTCCGCTATATATTCATGAGGAACAAAAAAATCCAAAAGCATTACAAAAACGATGCCGCCGAAGAAAGCGATATTGGCTTTGAGGGGGCCAATGTTTACGATAGATGACGGCAACATTTCTACGAACGAAACATATATCATTACCCCGCCTGACAATCCGAGGGCAAATTGAAGATAGCTTCTCTTGAAGTCCTTGATAAAAAAAGTTATTAAAGCACCGACCACCGTAAAGATGCCTGCCAAAAAACTCAATAGTAGAGGTAGCCAGATATTAGGATTTATCATATATGATTCGCCAGATGGTTATATTTCTTTGTAAATCTCATGTCGCCGCATGGCACAGTCCATTCGGCATCCTTATAATATACAAAATCTTTGAATAATTTGGAAGTTATTCCATAGCCGGCCTCTATTACCTTCCAACTGAATCCTATCTCTCCGGCGGAGATTATATCAAGCTTTTCCGATAATGCCGGGACCGTCTCGGCGAGGGAATCACCGAATACGCGAGACATCACATTCATGCTCGTATATATAAAGAAGCTCTGCACGTGCGGCTTAAATTCTTTCTTCTCCAGATGGGTTGTATGAGAATTAAGCGATATACCGCATAATCCTATATTTTTCGGTTTGTCATGGAATAAATCCGAGTACTGCGACAACCAATGATCGTCGGATGGGCCGATGGCGCTTGAATTCATAAAAATTATATCGTTGGAATATCCTGTGGCTTTCAAATACCGGTAGCCGGCATCATACGCGCCGAAATCGAATCCTGAATTATCCCTGAATATAATATCAAGGATAAACGGATATTTCCTGCGCAGAGAACTATATAAAAGCTTTTTTTCCTTCATCTCGGGGCCGCCGGACGAATTTATAACCAGGATAACTTTGAAATCGGCGCCGGCCTTAAAACGCGACATATTTTCGAGAAGGCATCCAATGCCGCACCAAAATTTCCGGCGGAATATCGCTTTCCTGCGCCGCAAGGGATAATCGATGAAATCATTGAGCACTATCCTGACGCTTGGGCGGGCCATATCGTCGCGAGCGGGCCTGGTAATAAAAAATACTATGGCCGCGGCCCATACGAAGAATGCCGCCAGGGCGGCGCCTGCGGGCAAGACGATCCCTGACTTTACTTTATGCGCCATAACAACAGGGTTTCTGTAAACATAGGCTATTTCGGTCTCGGCGATCTTCTCAAGGCCGAGCCGCCTTACGAGAATTTGGTGCTCAGGGTCGATGACTCCCTCCGGATTTTTTATCCAAATAGTGAGCGCGGCGGAGGCGGCCGGATCGGATTCGGGCATTATGGGCCGAACCTCATTAAGCATCGCCGACGAAGATACCCTCCCGGAGAAGACGTAAAATATACCTGCAACGTAAT
Source organism: Candidatus Omnitrophota bacterium (assembly GCA_028699255.1). Lineage (NCBI taxonomy): Bacteria > Pseudomonadati > Candidatus Omnitrophota > Candidatus Omnitrophota bacterium. Next base: position 23,537 of record JAQVUX010000007.1, read on the forward strand.
TATAATTGCAGTAGATGATCTCGTCGGGGCGCGTCGTCGCCTTTATGATAGCCGTCAGTTCTTCCATATGCTTCTTCATGTAAATGGAAGACTCGAGAGCTGTTGCATTTTTAGGATCAGCCGCTGAAAATTGACAAAACGCGGAGCCGATATCCGGGGGATAGAATGTGGCGAGATAAAATATTACCCACGGAAGCAGTGCGCCATAAATCGCCGGGGATACCGCGCGGCGCCTTAAAAAAGCGGTGATAGCAGAATACGCTTCGTCGAACCCCAGCCCGGCAAGAAATATTAACGGCAAAAGCCCTTCCCCGCAGAAAAACCGGAAAGAATAGTCCTTGAGCATGGGCAACATCCCGATAAACATCGCCATATAAAAAAGATAGCGACCACGGCGTTTCAGAACGAAGAGCACGCCTAAAATCGTGAAGGCGTAGAGCCAAAGGTTCATTTCAAAATAACGGTTTATGTAATTATTAACGGTAAGGAAATAACTCCTGTTCAAAGCCATGTGTATCAGCCACGGGCTTCCTAAAATTATTCCTCCCGCTATTATGGGCAGAATAGTTTTAACCTCTCCCCTTCGCAACATGGCATAAATTACGAGGGTAAGAACCGCCATCCACGGTATCGCGCCGTGAGTATAAAACATAAGCCCTAAAAGCAGGACGCCAGATAATATCTTTCTTGTTTCGATCGCATAAAAGAGCAGGATAAAAAATATCAGAGCGATCGCCGAAGGTACGGCAGAGATGGAATTTAAAAAAAACGTATACGGCAAGGAGGCCGCGAGAACGGTAAAAAATGCCAGCCGGTCGTTGAAACGCCGCCTGACAACCCACAATATAACGGCAAGCAGTAACGGATATATAGCGGCAGAGACAAATCTCATGACAAAGAGCGCGCCTAAACCCGTATTATCGAGAGCCAATAGTATAACGTGAAAAAATGGAGGGTAAAGCTGTGGGCGGCCGATCGGCGCGTACTCCCAGAAGTCATGCAAAGCTATTCCGCCGGCTTCTTTAAAACCCGTCATGCATGCGGCGTGGTAATAGATATCGAGGAATACCGGCAGGGACTGCCATCTTATAATAAGGAGAGCGCTAAAAAGCGCTATTATGCCGAGCGCTCCCCAATGCCATCCGGAAATACTCTTTAGGCGATTCTTCATTTTTTCGCAGTTATCGCGGCAGTTATCGCGGCGCCTTTGCCGGAACCGTCTTTAGCAAGAACCGGCCTGATGAGCGATGCCTTAACACCAAATATCTCATCTAACGCCTTTCGCATATTTGCGGCGAACGTAGGATGTTTCTCGAATACGGAACCGTCGATTGCTATAGTATGGGCGTTCTCAAGCTGTGGATCCATCCTGGTAACGATAGCCGCTATGCAGGCGGCGCTTATCCGCGCGGCGCGGCATGAAACGATCCCGCATATATCTTTAAAAAGACCTCTGTCTTCTTTGGACGACTGCGAACATCCGAGTTTTTTCAGGATATCGCCTACCCCGTCGAGACCACGCGTCACGTCCGCTTCGACATCCGACATATATTCCGTTCCAAATCCGCCCTTTGTAAATAATCCCGGCATGGAGACGCAGGCGAATTCCTTCTTCGATGACATATCACTCAACACCATCCGCGCGACTTCTCCAAGATACATCCCGGAAACCATCTTCTCCAATATCTGCTGACCGGGATTGTCCGAAGCCTCATCGAGTTGCCTGTCGTATGAAGTGGAAATGAGCTTATCGAAATTACCCCATTCGATATTAATTATCATCCGCCCTTTTTTGCCGGATAAGGCAGGCCATTTTTTTATACGCGTCAACTCTTCCGGATAACATGCGTTTGTACCGGTTCCTATTATCACCCCCGCGTCGCAATCAGGGTCTTCGTAACTTTTGGCTATCAGAGTGCCGACGGTATCGTTTACCAGGGCGGAGATTTTTACGTTATCTATCCGCTTCCTCGCGAACGCTTCGTTCATCAACTTCACGACATCATTACCTACCACACCGGTCGTCTCGAATCCTTTTGTCCAGCACATCAGTATGCCGCTCGAGATCCCCGTCTGTCGTATCGGAAATGAGAAGGTAAAGCCGAGATTCAGGCGGTCTTTTCCGGTTAGATTATTTTTTTCCAGGAAAGCGCCGACGCTGTCGGCTATGAAATCGAAGAATATTTCCGCGGTGCCCGTTATCTGTTTCTTCTCGAGCGCAAACTTCATTATCACAGGTTCCAGCGCTTTGCGGCCGCCTTTAAGCGTAAGCTTCAGCACCCGGAAGTTCGTCCCGCCGAGATCGAGCGCGATGAAATCGCCTTTCTCGCCGCCTGTGGGCATGCCGACATATGTGGGGATCATTTTAAGCGAGCTCTCTTCTCCGGCAAGCCCCTTATCCATATCGAGATGGAACGCCTCCACAACCTTCCATATCATAGGAACCGGCAGGTCGAATATTCTACCGATCTCTTCGCGCATCGCCATATCCCGCACCCCCTGATACTACCGGCTTATATTAAGTATCTTATATTTCAACACACCCCTCGGCACCTGTATCTCGACCGAATCGCCTTTTTTATGGTTCAATAGGCCGGTACCTACCGGCGACTGGAGCGATATTTTGTTCTGGGCGTAATCCGCCTCTTCTTCGGATACTATCGTATATTCGAGTTCCTCGCCGGAATCGATATCTTTCAATTTTACGGTCGCCCCTACCAGAACCTCGTCGGAGGACATTTGTGAATTGTCGATTATTTGCGCGCTCGCAAGCTTCGTCTCGAGTTCGGCGATCTTCTTCTCGTTCATCCCTTGAGCGTCTTTTGCCGAATCATACTCGGCGTTTTCACTTATGTCACCGTGAGCCCGCGCCTCGCCTATCGCGCGCGAAAGCTCCCTGCGCTTCGTCGTTTTCAGATACTCAAGTTCTTTCCTCAGTTTCTCATAACCTTCCGGCGTAAGATGCGTACTACCCCTTGTCATAACTACCCCTATCTGGCCAACCGCGCAGGCTGACCGGTAATTTTATTCGGATAACCTACACGGTTATCCCGTAATCAACTCTTCCATGTCATGCGGTAAAGGCGCTTCGAACTCCATAGACTTCCCGCTGATAGGATGTTTAAACGCAATCCTTGCGGCGTGGAGGGCAACTCTACCGAACCTTAATTTAAAATCTTTCCTGAAAGCATAAACACTTTCGCCCACTATAGGATGGCTTATCCGGGCTAAGTGTATGCGTATCTGGTTTGTCCTGCCGGTAACCGGCTCCACCTCGAGAATGCTAAAATCCGCACTGCGTCGTAACGTCCTGTATTTCGTTACCGCCGTATCGTGCCGCTTCTTATTCCTATTATATATGCCGCTTTCTATCGTGTCGAAATCTTTCGGGATCCTGCCCTGGACGATCGCTATGTAGCGCTTCGATACTTTCCTCTCCTTAAATTGTTCCATCAAAGATTGCCGGGCGGACTTTCCTTTGGAATATACGATTATGCCTGAGGTTTCGCGATCGAGCCGGTGGCATGGATAAGCGTTCGCTTCGATGCCGCGCGAGTCGAGCTCTTTATTTAAAAGAGCAGTGAGCGTATTCGTCTCTTTTTTCGGCGTCGGGATTACGAGAAGTCCGGACGCTTTGTCGCAAACAATCAGCCATTCATCTTCGTAAATGATGCGGTAGCGTTTATCGCCCATAGGTTTAATTATACCATTTTGCGGTAATCAGCGTGAAGCAGTTTTGTAACCGCTCCCGGATGGCCTGTGCCTATAACAGCGTGGCCTATCTTTACAACTGGAATCATCTCCGCCAAAGAATTAGTTAAAAATACCTCATCGGCATGCATCAGCATATCACGCGTCACCGCGCATTCGGCGGTTTTTATTCCCAATTTGCCGGCCATTTCGATAACGACGCCGCGCGTTATCCCCGGGAGTATGCCGCTACCGGTCGATGGCGTCATCAAACGGTCTTTCTTTAAAATAAAGATGTTGCTCGTAGCCGCTTCGGCGACATGCCCCTTCAAATTAACAAGTATCGCTTCGTCAAAACCTTTTTTTTGCGCGGCAGATCTTGCCATTATATGTTCCAGGAAATTCAAACTCTTTATCCCGGATAGCGGGGAGCTTTCATTAATCGCGATATCCGATACGCAGGCACTTATGCCTCCGGAATAAAACGACTCCGTATATCCGTTAAATCGTTTCATTGTAATAATAACATTCGGCCGCGTCGCGAGCGGCTCTTCCGCAAGCGTAAAAGACCCTTCGCCGCGCGTTACGATAATTCTAATCGAGGAGTTCTTCATCTGTCCGGAAGAAAGCCCCCCTTGCATAACTCCGGCGATATCTTTTCTGCGATACGGGATCTTTATTCCGATACTATCTGCGGAATCGTATAACCTTTTAAGATGGTCGGCCTCTTTGAATATCCTGCCGGAATATGAGCGCAGGGTCTCGAAAATACCGTCGCCGTAAAGAAATCCGCGATCCGATATGGATATTGCGGCGTTCTTCGTATTCACAAATCTGCCGTTTTGCCAGGTTTTCACAGTTGCCACACTGCCTCCTTACCGAATTTGCGCCCCGGGGTGCAAATCCCAAGCGCCTTCATTATTCCCGCGGCCTTATCGATCGTCTCGGCATATTCCGCTTCCGGATCCGAATCCGCAACTATTCCTCCACCCACAGAAAAATATACCCGCTTACCTTTTGCGATAAGAGTTCTTATCACAACCGACGTATCCATATTCCCGTCGAACGATATATAACCTACAGCGCCTGTATATACAGAGCGTTTCACGCCCTCGAGTTCCTCGATTATCTCCATCGCCCTCACCTTCGGCGCGCCGGTTATTGAACCTCCCGGGAAAGAGGCCATAAGACAGTCGATGGGGGTAGCATCCTTCTTAAGCCTTCCTGAAACGGTGGAGACCATGTGGATCACGTTGGAAAACTTCTCTATCGCCGCCGGACGGTTAAGTTTCACCGTACCGTAATCGCATATTCTGCCGAGGTCGTTACGCTCAAGATCCACTATCATTATGTGTTCGGCGTTGTCTTTTGCGCTCAAAGAAAGCTCGCGCGAAAGCGCCTCGTCGCCGTCTTTTGTAACGCCACGCGGGCGCGTGCCTTTAATGGGGCGCGTCTCGATATATCTGCCTTTTTTGAACAAAAATCTCTCCGGCGAAGAACTTAGTATAGCAACATCGCCAAATCCCAGGTACGCGGCAAATGGCGCCGGCGAAATAGTCCTAAGCCGCGAATACAGGCGCGAGGGCTTAATATCGATATCCGCTTCGAACCTCTGCGAAAGGTTGACCTGGTATATATCGCCTTTTTTTATGTACTTCTTTGCCTTCTTTATAACCTTAAAATAGCCGGGCTTCGAAAAATTCGATCTCAGTCGCGCCGCCGGCACATCCGAAAGATTATCTCGACGAGAGATACCGGTCGAGAGGATATTTTTAAATTCCGCCAAACGATTGCCGCCGGCTATATAAGTTTTATGCTTCAGATTATCATACACTATCGCGGTGTCATAGAAACCCATTATACAATCCGGTACCCCCAGGTCATCAACAGCGCTATCGCGAAGGTTTTCGACAAAACCTTTCATGTCGTACGAGAAATAACCGACGCCGCCTGAGGTGAACGGCAGAGCGCGCGGGAGGGCCTTACGCCCGTATTGTTTGAATATATCTTTTAAAACAGCGAAGGGATTTGCCGTGAATGTTTCATTTTTGCCGCCGGGACGCTCGAGAGTTATGGCCGCGCCTTTACTTTTAAATACAAGGAACGGGTCACACCCGAGGAATGAAAATCTGCCTTGCTTAGCGTCGGTGAGCGCGCTGTCTAAGAAAAAAACATATGGACGATCCTCAAGCAGATGGAATATTTCTATCGGGGAGATTTTCTTCCGTATCTTTTCGATGGCCGGATTAGCCATTAAGCGCTTCCGAAAAAGCGTCCGCGAGAAGGTTTAGCGAGCTTAAAACCTCTTCACTCAGAGGAGACCCCAGGGCGGCCGACTTTGGCTGGATGGAAACCACGAATATATTAAGATCCTCTTTACCCGTCCTCAATAAATCGGTAAAAAGCCTCGGGGAAGGATTGTGAGTCGAAAAACTGACGTTCACTATCTCGTCGAGAGAAAATACGTTTACACTGCCCGGGATCATTCCCATGTCGGCGGCATCTATTAATATTACCGTATCGCACAATGTGGTGAGTATCGGAAAAATATAATTTTCCGGGGCGGTACCACAATCGAATAAGTGAGCATTGATAGCGCGCGTTTTCAAAATTTCTATCAACCTGGGGCCCAGGCCGTCGTCGCCACGGATGATATTGCCTATGCCCACTATCGACGCTTTCCCTGAAATCTTAGATTTAATGGATTGGGAAAGTTCGGATCCGGACAGTCCGTTAGAACTTTTCAAGAGTGGCTTTCCTTCTGCATTTGGCGCACAATATCTTCACGCGATCGCTTCGTACAACATAGTCGCGCGCCGTTTGAATAACGCTTTCACCAAAGCCCATACCTTTTAACGATTCCAAAAACAGTGTCGGATTAGAGAATGCCAAAGGACCTAATTTGCCGGCCACCCACCGAAGATGCGCGCGCGTCGTTATTACCTCGCCGCACTCCTCGCAAAGCGCCAGCTCTTTCTCATCCGTCGCCGAGATCATCGACGCCCTGTCGAATCCGGCCAGATCGAAATCGGTAGTATGCCGGATACCGGGCGGATTATCGGCTTTTGTAGTACACAGCGCGCTACACTGCCCGCAATAATGGCACTCGTCCAGATGCAGTATCATCCTGCGCGTCGCCTTATCCTTTGTAATCACATCCTTGAACTCTATCGCTCTCATAGGGCACACTAGCGCGCACGCGGTACAGCCGATACACCCTTCGTCGGAATACTGTGGCCTGCCGCGGAAACGCTTCGCCGGCACATGCGGCGCATAAGGAAATTTCGACGTATACGGCCCGGCTATCAGAGCCGTTATAGCTTCTTTAAGTTCTCGTAATTTCGGTAATCTCATATGCTAAGCTTTACCATGTTGGAAGAATGCCTCAATAACCGTTCCAAGTTTGATCCTATCTATATTCATATTCATCGCGCCCTCCTCCGCCATAGCTACTCTCCGATAGTACCGGTATATTGATCAACGACCGTCTCTTTACATGGCTTGACGTCCGAACGGTAAGCGCCTCTTGCCAGGGCATGCGCCGAAACCGGAGCGGTCAAAAGAATGAACACCATACATAGGAGCGCCTTAATACCTGTAGCGGTAAATCCCCTGCATATAAAAAGGCCGAGTAATATTCCGCACGTCCCAAGGGTCACGCATTTAACGGATGCCTGTAGCCGCGTATAAACGTCCGGGAACCTGACGAGCCCCAGACAACCGAAGAAGTCTAAGATAAGCCCGATAACGACTAGTGCCATCCCTATATTCTCATTCATCGAAATCTTTCCCCTCCAGATATTTCGCAAGCGCCATTATGCCTATAAAACTTTGTAATGCCCATGCAAGAGCTATATCTATATACCAGTCCCTTCCCGTCGGTAAACTTAATATAGCGCAAAGCCCGACGATAAGTATCCCAAGCATATCTACGGCAACAGCCCTGTCAGGCGCAGTAGGCCCTCTCAATATTCTGAAAAGGCAGAGCAGGACGGATATGAGAAGCCAGAGGAACGCCCTGGCAAGAAAATTGGACTGCCACATGATCATGGACGAAACCGGCGCGAATAATACCGCCACCGCAATGACCGTTATCAATATAAGCCCGAGCGCCCAGTTAAGATTTTTCATAATTATTCGAATATCCTCTTTAAAATACGCCCGTATTTATCCACAACCGGTAGCTTTATATCAGTCGAGGCCTGTGACTCTTTTAAGAACAGCATATGTATGTAAATATAACCTCTTTCTTTATCTATATCTACGGTCGTAGCGCCGGGCGTGAATGTTATGGAATTAGCAAGGAACGTAAGCCCTATATCCGATTTAAGATCCGTTTTAACTCTTATGGTGGCCGGCCTTATCGGTAATACCGGACAGGCAACCCTCCAGACTACATCTGTAGTTGCCTTCAGGCACTCCCATAAAAAAACCATTGCGTAGCAAACAAGCCAGAATATTCTTTTGGGCATATTCATCACGCCCGGCTTTTCAGCCGCAGAGGTCTTGGTGGTGCCGTCGGCCAGCTTGAATATATCCACCGTCATAAGCGTAACGAACAAAGAGATGATAATACCAAGGACGCACTGTTTGACATCGGCCGGCCATGTTAGCGCCAACCAGACGACGAACCATAGGATAAATAACGCGGCCTTTTTTATCATCTTACGACCCCGGGGTTGACACAGAAGGAACCTTTTACAAGAACGGCGGCCGCGTTGTTCAGCAGTGCGTTGCCCGCGTTCGGCATAAGTAAAAATCCTCCGGATATAACGATGACGGCCAGGATCGCGACCGCGACGGCCATGGCCATACTCCTCTTAGCCCCTCCACGGGTAGCGGTCTCATCGGGCCGCCTGCCGAAGAGTACCGGCGTAAGCGCCCTGAAGTAGTACGCAAGCGTAAGAATGCTTACGGCAACCGCTATGAAGGCGAGCACTGGCCTATTCGCCTGGATACACGCGAAAATTATTATTAGCTTGCTCCAGAACCCGCCGAGCGGCGGCACGCCGCATATCGAAAGAGCGCCTGCCATCATAGAATATCCGTTGACGGGATTTTTCGCGATTATTCCGGACATACGCTTAAGGTCGTTGGTCTGCTCGGAGTTTTCGGCGATCCCGGAATTTAAAAATAGCGCCGACTTGGCCACACTGTGATTAAAAAGATGAAGGAGCGCCCCTACGATGCCGAGCGGCGTTCCTATTCCGAGCCCTAGAAAGATATAGCCAACCTGGCTTATGCTCGAATATCCGAATAGCCGCCTTATATTCGTTTGTCCGAAAGCGAGTAAAGCCCCCACCAGCATCGAGAGAACGGCCAATGTTATAATGATTGAAGAAACCGCGGATGTCATTCCAAAAATATTAAAAAATATCCTGGCAATCACATATATGCCAAGCGTCTTTATGAGTATCCCGGAAGAGGCCGCGGGAATAGTGGCCGGGGATGAACTGTACGTATCCGGTAGCCACGCGTGAAAAGGCACAGCCGCGGCTTTGAGCCCGAAGCCCATTATGAATAACATACCAACAAAATATAAAAGTTTTGTACCGCCCGACGCCGCTATTACGCGGGCCATGTCGTTCATATTGAGTGTGGATGTCGCGCCATAAAGAAGCGCTATCCCGAGCAGGACGAAGCTGGACGCCACAGCGCTCATCACGGCATATTTGAACGACGCCTCAAGGGATGTCGGTTCGGTGCCAAATGCCACCAGCGCGTACACCGCGATAGACGCTATCTCCAGAAATACGTAGAGGTTGAATAAATCCGTCGTTATCAGGAGCCCGTTGACACCCGCCATCATTACCATAAGGAGCGTATAATATTTCCACTTATCGGTATAGCTCTTTATGTACCCTACGGAATATACCGCTATTAAAAATCCGACTAAGTTGACTGTAACCAGCATGAATGCCGATAGCGCGTCGGCGCAGAGCTGAATGCCGAACGGGGGCATCCAGTTTCCCACATTATAGGATGGCGCCCTGCCCTGCAGGACGAGAGCGGCTACGGCAAGCGAAACCGCCATCATAAAAAATGTAGCCGCGCAGGCAATAACGTCCGCGGCCGCCTTCATGCGTTTCGCGAAAAGAGGCGTCAAAAACGCCGCGGTAAGCGGTATCGCTATCAAATATGGTAGTATCGCCATCGAGGCTATCCCTTAAGTTTGTTTATTCGCGTTATATCGAATGTTCCGTACTTCTCGTAAAGCCGTATCGCGATCGATATCAATAGAAGTGTTATCGAAAGCCCCAGGACAATCACGGTCAGCACCACCACCTGCGGCAGAGGATCCACCATCTTTGTGATAGCCTGATCGTGAGCGTATATAGGAGAACGGCCGTCTTTTACATATCCTATGAGTATGAAGAAAAGATTTACCGCGTATCCCATAATGCATATGCCGATGATTATCTTTATGATATTCCGTTTCCTTAGGACACAATATAGCCCTATCGAGAAGAGCACCAGGCATAACATATATACCGTCATAAAAGTTTCTTTCTATTCCGAGTCTTTGTCCGCTTTTGACAAAAGTACCAGGGCTAAGAATATGGCAAACAACCCCGCGCCTACTATTATCATTTCACAAAATGGAATTATCGTGTAATTACTGAATATCCTGAAAGGCATATCGCCGGAAAATCCGTATATTACCGTGTAAAGGAACACGAGCGCGCCGGCGCCTATCGCTATCCGGAGCAGGTTCGCGCGCAGTCTTTTAAGCGCGACCTCTTTGCCGAATGCCAGCATTATATTTACGAATGAGAGCGCGACTATCACGCCCCCGGCAAATCCGCCACCCGGGGATTCATGCCCGGACATGGTAATATATACGCCGTACAGCAGGATAAACCCGAGCGTAAGACGCGTTACCGTCTTGACTATAAGGGTCATACCCTTTTCATGTTTTACGGCCTTAGTATCCATCGATTATCCTTTACGCCCTATTTTACGCGCAACCGCCAGAACGCCAACTATGGCCGCGAACATCATCGTCGCCTCGCCAAGGGTATCGAGCGCTCTGTAATTTAAATTTATCGCGGCGACGATATTCATCGCACCTGTCCGCGTCATGCCCTCCGCTATGTAAGTCCTCGATATACGCATAAGCGGGGAACCAAAATCCGGTATAAACTTTATCGCTATGTACGCGCCTGTCAAAAATACGGACACGAAAAGAAGCGTCGCGACCGTATTAAAAACCCACCTGCCGGACGTACTGAACGGGATATCCCTTCTCGTGGTGGCGCGAATAAGTATTATAAGGCTCAATATCTCTACGACCAACTGCATTATCGCCAGGTCCGGCGCCTTCAACACCAGAAACGCCAGCGATAAGCCTATCCCCACCGCGCCTATCGCTATTATGCTCGATAGAAGGTCTTTGGCCACCACTGCTATGATGGCCGCCGTTATCATAAATATAAGTATAAGATATATCTCTATCATCTATTGCCTCAAAAATATCACGAAGAATATTCCGACCATTCCCAGAAGGCACCATACCATGTATGTAGGTAATATGCCGTTATGCATTCGCGCGAGTTTTCCGGTAAAATAGTAAATGATCTTTCGGGCGGTGTTATATATGTCAAGCGAGCCTTCCTCTTCTTTCCTGTACAATTTCCCGAGGCGAGGCAATTGCCTTATCGTATCGTAAAACTCAGCGCCGGTTACTCTGTCTAATTTCGCGACGTCTTCCCCGCCTACAAACGTATCCACCGTCCGGAATCGCGCGGGACGCATGATCATATATGCCAGAGCACCCAGGCCCAGCGCGACCAGTATAAGCGCTGTTACGGCCATCGGATCCCACATCCCGCAGTATGTTATGGCTTTGCCCAACGACGGCGCTATAAATAACGTTATCGGCACGGCGGTGGCAAATATCCCGAATACGATACACGCGGCGGCTAATATGCCCATCGGCACTGTCATGGAAAGCGCCGCCTCTTTTATACCTTTAAAACCTTCTGCGCTCCGGCCTAAGAATACCGCATGGAGAAGTTTCATGAAACTTGCTACCGTCAGGGCACTGCCAAACATCGCCGCTACGAGCCAGACCATCCAGAGCGAATTTTTTGCGGAGGCCGATTCTATTATCCCCTGATATATCATCCATTTTGAAACGAAACCGTTAAAAGGCGGAACACCGGATATGGAAAGCGACGCTACAAGACAGGCGACGAATGTGGCAGGCATGTATTTGAATAATCCGCCCAGCTTTGTCATATCTGTGGTGTGCATCCGCTTCTCGACGGCGCCTGCCGTAAGGAAGAGGCACGATTTATATATCGCGTTATTGAGCATGTGAAAAAGACCGCCGGCTATGCCTATAACGCTTCCGGTACCTATACCGAGTACCATATATCCGACCTGCGAGACGGCGTGATACCCCAGGAGCCGCTTCATGTCATGCTGGACGAGCGCGATTATAACGGCCACAACTATGGTAACTGAGCCGGCAAGCGAGAGGACAAAATTCGTCGCCGGGTTCATCTCGAAAATATACAAAGAAGCGCGCGCCAGAAGATATATGCCGAGTAATTTGTCGAGACAGGCGGGCAGGTATGCCGCAACATTGGTCGGCGCGAATTCGGCTGTATCCGGTAGCCACGAATGAAAAGGCATCGCCCCGGCTTTCGCAAAAGCCGCGATCGCAAGCGAAATATAGGCTATATACGCCGCCGGTGATGATAACTGTATATGAACACCGTCTATCACGGAAGACTTGGATATCTGCCATATAAGGCAGAGGCCGAATATCATGAGAGCGTCTGTCCCGCCTATTATTATAAGCGCTTTCTTTGCCGCCGCGGACGCGTTTTCAGTGCCTCTGAGGTTTATCATCAGATATAGGAGTGCGGCGAGAAATCCCCAGAAGACTAAGAATGCCGTCATGTCATTCGCGAACGCGACGCCGAGAGAGGAGCCGAGCGTCATGAGAATATAACCGAAATGCCGCCCCGACGAGCTTTCGACGAATCCAAAAGAATATATCGTTATCAATAGGGCGAATGCGGATACGGCCAGCGCGATAAATCCCGACAGATTGTCGACAAAGAACAATGGATACGACCCGATGTTATAACTTAGAGGTTTTTTAATGAAAACTGTGAGCGCTCCGGCGAATACGGCGAGCGAAACCAACCCGGCTATCGCCTTGGCAAAAACCCTGGCGCGCTCCGGGATGAAGAGGCTGACCGCACCGGCTATTATGGGTGCGGCTATCAGCAATAAAAGCAGGTTCTGATGCATCGGCTATCCCCTTACTCCCATCTTCTCTTTAAGCAACCGCGTCTTTTCCTGGGATAATTTTATAAGCTCTTGTACGCCGAATAGTTCTTTGTCGCGCCAGTCTGTGATAAGCATGCGCTCTGTACAACAATAGCACGGATCGATTGCCGCCAGTATTATCGTCGCGTCCGAGACGGTCTCGCCTATTACCGTCTCCCGGAACGTCGGAAAATTCATGTAGGTCGGCGCCCTCACCTTGTGCCTGACGGGCGAATTGGTGCCGTCCGATTTTACGTAATGGAAACATTCGCCTCTGGGCGCCTCTGCCTGGCCTATACCTTCCCCCGGCGGAATATCCTTCGGATTGGAATCTATCGGCCCGCCCGGCAATTTATCCAAACATTGCCTTATTATCGATACCGACTCGTACATCTCCAGTATCCTCACGACGACCTTCGCGAATACGTCGCCTTCGGGACGTGTGATGACATTCCATTTCAGCCGGTCGTAAGCCGCGTACGGATGATCGCGCCTGACGTCTACATCGTAACCTGACGCTCTTGCCGTAGGCCCTAACGCCGCGTAATCTATCGCCTTGCCCTTCGTAAGTATGCCCACGCCTTTAAGCCGCGCGTGCAATACAGGATCGTCGAGAATAGCGCCGCGCAGCATATCGAGATGTTTTAAAAATTCGTCAAGGCGCGTCAATATGTACGGTATGTGCTCTTTTTCTATATCACGCCGTACACCGCCGACTTTCATCATGGCATAGTTTTGTCTATTGCCCGTAACCGTTTCCATTATGTCGCAAATCGGCTCTCTGTACTTCCAGCCCCACATAAATATGGTGTTGTAACCCAAGAAATGTCCCGCCAGGCCCGCCCATAGCATGTGCGAATGAAGCCGCTCGAGTTCCTGTATGATGGTTCGTATATACAGAGCCCTGTCCGGTACACTTATGCCGGCCAAATCCTCAACGGCCTGAACACATGTTATAGGATGCGATGAAGAGCATATCCCGCATATCCGCTCGACGATGAATATCGACTGGTCGAAACTCTTCGCCTCGGACAGTTTCTCTATGCCGCGGTGGTTCCAGCCGATACGGACATCCACATCCACAACCTTCTCCCCTTCGACCACAAGTTTGTAAAACTCCGGCTCTTCCTGCAGAGGATGATACGGCCCGATCGGTATATGCGCTTTATGGCTCATTATGCTTTCCTCGAATCTCTCTTCGGCACTACGAAATTTTTTCTTAAAGGATATACGCCCGACGGCCAATCGTCCGACAGAAGAAGCGGACGCAAATCATTGTTGCCGTTAAAATGAACGCCGAATAATTCGTGAATCTCCCTTTCTATCCACCAGGCGGACTTCGTTACCGTCGTAATGGTATCGATATGCGGATCATTCTTATCCTTCATTATCGCTCTCAGCGATACGATGTATCCCGAAACGTCATCGGCGAAATGATAGAGTATCTCTATCGATTTAAAATCGTCCACGGCCGTGGCTATATTGAATCTGAGGCCCAGATCCTTGAATATATATTTCGTGAATTCGACAACATCGGCAGGCTCGATGTCAATATAACAGCGCTTCCCGTTCTTTTTGTCGATCTTGCGAACTTTTGCGCCGAATTGGTCCTGTATTTTTTTTATTGCGTCGTCTATCTTCATATCATTTCTTCTTTACAGCGTTAACCTTATCCAATAATTTCTTTACCCCCGCTATAACCGCTTCAGGTTTCGGCGGACAACCCGGTATATACAGATCGACGGGAATTATCTCGTCCAGCGGGGAACCCGTATTGTAGCTATCTTTAAAGACACCCCGCGAAGAGCCGCACGCGCCCCACGCTATCACGAACCCGGGCTTCGGCATCATCTCGTACAACTTCTTTATCCTGGGAACGCACAGCCGGTTCGTCGAGCCGGTGCAAAGTAAAGCGTCGGCGTGTTTGACACTACCGACTAAAACTATACCGAATCTCTCGAGGTCATACCGCGGCGTCAGGCAATCGAGTATTTCTATGTCGCAATTATTACAGCTTCCGCTCGAGAGATGAAATACATATAACGATTTGGTTAATATTTTTTCTTTTAGTCCCATGTCAGTATCCGAAATATGCCAGTACCGCCGAAATTATCGCCAGCGCCGTAACCGGCCCCCAGAAAAAACGCACCGCCTGATCTATCCTGACCCTGGGGTTCGTATTCTTTATCACTACGATGGCCGCCAGTATCGCGAGATAGCCTGCGACATTCTTTATAAAAGTTTCGACATCGAATCCGATCCCGCCGAAATACAGGATTATCATAAGAACCGGCAGGACAAAAAGCAGTATCGCCTTCGAGAGTTTGAATACGCCGAGCGCCTTGCCCGAATACTCTATGTACGAGCCGGCCATGATCTCGGTCTCCGCTTCAGGCATATCGAACGGAGCAAACCCCAGCTTAGCCTGGACGCACAGAAGCATTACGATAAACGATATGACGCCGGAGGCGCCCGCTATGATGTGCCCATGCAACGACTGATACGTTATTATATCACCGACCTTTATAGCGTAGCCACACTTTATTACCGGCACCAGGACGGAAATTATGAACGGCAGTTCGTAGGCGAGCATGAGTTTCATCTCTCTGGAAGCGCCGAGCGAAGCCAATGGGTTCTCCGACGCGAATGCCCCCAGCATCAATGCGATAGCCGGTATCATCAGAAGATATATGACGACTATGAGGTCGCCCAAAAAACCTGCCTGTGGAAAACGGCTTATCACAAGTAATATAGTCGAGACGATGGTCGCGGAGGCAAGCGACAATAACGGCATCCCGAGAAAGATCGGTTTGGATACATTCACCGGGATAAGCGTCTCTTTATAAAAAAGCAATTTTATCACGTCCACAAAGTTCTGATACCACGGCGGCCCCACCCTCCATTGAACCCTGGCGGTAAGTTTCCTGTCCACCCACCCGGCTAAAAGACCGATGGTGGATGAGAATATGAAACCGGGAAATACCAAAAACATGAATAGGTATTCGAATATCTTCATACGCCCGGCGAGATGCGCTTTTTTACAGGCAAACCGTCGCCGCTTCCTTCCCATTTTTGTTTCGTCCGTACAAAAAGATGTTCCGATATTTTAAACATACCGTCTTCTTTTTTCTCCTCGAACTCGCCAAAACGTACACCGCCGCGGCCGCAAAGCTCCAAGCAGACAGGCGACTCACCTTCTTTGAGACGTCCTATGCAATAGTCGCATCTCGAAACTATAAAAGGTATTGTTTCCGGGTATATCACGCCGAACGGACACGCCCTCGAGCACGATTTGCACGAGGTACAGCGCATCGTATAGCGCTTGAGCATGTTCGTCCTCTGGAACTCGAGCGCCTCCCACGGGCACGACGCCACACAGGGCGAATCCTCGCACCGCCTGCAGACGAGCGCGAAGTGCGCGAACTCTATCAGGCTCATCACGCCGTTGTTCGACGGATGCTGTATGTAACTGCAGATAGCGCCGCATTCTCCGCAGGCGGAACATGTATCGAGATCTATCAATAATTGTTTCATGCTAATCCCAGATATTCGGCAGATCTTTTATCTTGTCGTATGTAAATACTGGGCCGTCCTTACACGCGTAATATGGCCCTATCCTGCAATGGCCGCACTTACCTATACCGCAGGACATATTCTTCTCCATCGATAAATAAACCGTGTTCTCTTTAAAGCCCAGGTCGAGCAGTTTAAAAGTAACGAACTTCATCATTATCGGAGGCCCGCAGACTATGGCGACGGCGTTATTCACATCTACCAACCCGGGTTTTAACACCGTCGTAACCAATCCTACGTTGCCCTTCCATGTATCGTCGCCCACATCGACGCTTATTTCGATATCCACATGGCCGGCTTTGGCGCGCCACGAATCTATCTCGTTCTTATATACGATATCCTTCGATGTCTTCGCCCCGTATTTCAATACTATCTTCTTGTAGTCGTTAACTTCGTTAAAGAGCGCGTAAAGCAGTGCACGGAGCGGCGCCAGCCCCACGCCGCCGCCGACGATAAAAACCTCTTTACCCTTAAACTCATTCAGCGGATAACCAAGCCCGTACGGCCCCCTGACGCCCACTATATCGCCGGCCTTCGCCTGATGAATGAGGCTTGTTACGCGGCCTGCGCGCATGATGGTAAAATCCAGCACGTCTTTGACATAGTGATTGGATGACGGCGTGAACGGCGCCTCTCCAATCCCGGGAAGCGACACGTCCATGAATTGCCCCGCGCGGAAACCTATTCCCGTCTTGGGCCTGAGCGTAAACGTCTTTATATTCTGCGTCTCATCGACGACCTTCAATATCTCGGCTTCTGTATATGCGTATGGATTATTCATGCGGCGGCTTATTCCATTTACCGGTTACCAGTCCTTTTAAAACCTCCCGCAGATCTATGTCGCCGGGGCAGGCCTCGATGCAACGGCCGCATCCCGTGCAGGCGAAATAATTCAGGATTTGCGGAAAGAAATCGAATTTCTTTTCGAACCTGTTGCGCAGGCGCTCATAAAGGCGCTTCCTCGGGTTCGCGCCTCCGGCAACTCTGGCAAACGTGTTATACATGCACGCGTCCCACATCCTGAAACGCTTGTTGCCGCCGGCGGTCTTCTCGTCGTATAAAAGGAAGCAGTGGCACGTCGGGCATACGAGGTTGCACGCTCCGCATTCGACGCAGGTGGAAGCGAAATCCTTCCATAGCTCCGTAAGGTTATAGCTCTTCTTCACGGCGCCTCTTATCGCGGAGGTATCCGGTGTTCCTCTTTTATCGATAAAATACCGGACTTCTCTCGAAACTTTCTCGCGGTTGGCCTGCCGGACATTCAAGTCCGTCGCGGAATGATTTTTGAAGAACATCTTGAAATTATTTATTATATTTTCGCCTTTTTCGCTCGCGACCTCGACGATGAATGAATCGCCGGCTGGCGACAGATTGATATCGAAATTTTTCTGCGGATAAGGCGCGCCTTCCATGGCAAGGCAAAAACATGTCTCTTTAGCGTAAGTGCAGTCACAGCCTATTATTATGGTATTATTCCTGTTCTCGGCGTAGAAAGGATCCTCGACCTCGCCTTTCAGAAATACAAAATCCTGCAGTATAAAACTTGCGAGATCGCAGGCTTTTACGCCGGCGAGAATGACAGGACGTTTATCTTTACGGGAAGTGTCTAGTATCTTCTCTCTCGGAGGATTTATGAAACCTTTGACGGGCCGGCTCTGTCTTATACCGCCCAGCTCTATTCTGTCTTCTTTTTTGGGATCGAATTCGCCGAAGTCAAGCCTCTGCCCGTCGGCATAAGGCAGGAAAACCCTATAATTTGCGGATAGCCTTGCAAAGAGATCGTATAGATCTTTTTTGGTGATTTTGTATGTCTTCTTTTCCATAGTGACTCATATAGTCAAGTTCCTATTTTAAAACGGTGGGCGGGTTAAGTCAATCTAATTTTAGTCTCTTGCCGTCTTTATCGAATATGCGGAACTTGCTGAGCCTATTCTTCTGAAGCATATACTGTACAGCCGTATTGAGCACACCCAGCCCGTACACAACGCTTCTGCGGAAATTTATGGAGGATGATTCTTTCGTATACTGGCTGGGGCATGTTATCTCTCCCACCCTGTAACCGAAATAAAACGCCTGCGCCAATATCTGGTTATCGAATATAAAATCGTCCGAATTTTCCAATAGCGGCAGATTCAGAAGAACCTCTCTCGAGAAAGCCCTGTAACCTGTGTGGTACTCGGAGAGTTTCTCGCCTATCATATTATTCTCTAAGAGTGTCAGCACCCTGTTCGAGATATATTTATACAGCGGCATTCCACCCCTTAACGCCTTATTGCCGAGTATCCTCGATCCCGTTACAACGTCAAACATTCCGGATGTTATCAATCCTGCCATCGGCGTTATAAGACTCGGAGGATACTGGTAATCGGGGTGAAGCATGATCACCACATCCGCACCGAACTTCAGCGCCTCGCGGTAACAGGTTTTCTGGTTCCCGCCATAACCTAAATTCTTGTCATGGATGAACGTTTTTATCTTCAGTCTTCCGGCGACCTCGACGGTCTTATCGCCCGAGTTGTCGTCCGTAAGGATAATGTCATCCACCACGTCCTTAGGGATATCGTTATAGGTCTTCTCGAGGGTCTTCTCCGCGTTATACGCCGGCATCACCACGACGATTCTTTTACCGTTCAGCATTTTGCCCTTTTCGGTATATGCTCTTCACAATATATTTAGGCCTCTGTTTAACTTCTTCGAATATTTTGCCGATATATTGACCTAGGATACTCAGCGAAAGCAGTTGCACCGCTCCCACAAATAATACCACTACCAAAATAGTTGTAACCCCATGCGGTGTGCTGGGCGTAAGTATCCTGATAATTATTTGCGCAATCATTCCAAATATTGCTACAAGGAATATTATGAATGAAAATAGCGTTATTATTTCTAGCGGAACATACGAGAACGAAAAAATTCCTTTTGTGGCCCAATTAAAGTTTTTCAGGAAATTGTTTGTAGTTTTACCGAACATCCTTTCCGCTCGTACATACGAAACTCCCACCTGTCTGAAGCCTACCCAGGCGCGTAATCCTCTCAAAAATCTATCGCGCTCCGGGAGCTTCTTCATATGCTCGGCAACCTTCTTGTCTATCAATGAGAAATCGCCGGCGTCCAGAGGTATTTTTACATACGACAACGCGTGAAATATTCTGTAAAATATCTTGTACGCTATCTGCATTAAAAAGGGGGCTTCTCTCTTCGCGCGCACACCGTAAACAACATCATATCCTTCCAGCCACTTTTTATACAGCGCCTCTATGAGTTCCGGCGGGTCCTGTAGGTCTCCGTCAAGAAGCACGACGGCATCACCGTTTGCTATATCCATACCGCTTGTAAATGCCATTTGTGAACTGAAGTTGCGGGAATGATTTACGACAACGATATGGGTATCTTTTTCGGCAAGTTCCGATAAAATCGCTTCTGTATTATCCGGACTGCCGTCATTTACAAATATAATCTCGTACTCAACCTGTATCTTATTAAAAATATCCGTCAGACGTTTATACATATGCGGGATTGCCTGCTCATCCTTATAACATGCTATGATCGCGGATATCTTCTTCATAATGCCTTTCTCTATTTTTTAAGATTGATGTAATATGGCGCATCGTTTGTTATCATTTCGTCTATAAGCCCGGGCATCTCTTCATTAGCCTTCGGCCATCGCGCGCGTATGTTTGAGAATATGCCCATTACCGCCTTGTCCTCTTCAGCCCAATGCGAAAAGCCGTCGTGAACATAGTCCTTGCCCCTCCCGGCCCCTATCAATTTAACGGGTATTTTTTCATTATTGATATAGTTTCGAATAGTTTCAAACGGCCTGTATAACAGAAAAGGCGTTATCGAATAAACGAACGGTATCTTGCCTTCCAGAGCCAACCCTACACCGATGCCAGCCATAGATTGTTCCGCAGCGCCCGTGTTTATGAATCTATCCGGGTAATCCAGCATTACCTTATCCCACATCTTATAGCCCAGGTCGCCCACAACAACCCATATTTTTTTATTATATCTCATGCGGTCATGCAGAACGTCAGCAAAAACTCTTCGCATTTTTATATCTGACACTTTCTGTCTCATATAAATCTTTCCTTTGCTAATTTAAAATCCGCATCTGTCATAACATAATAGTGAGCATCCTGACCATTTAAAAACGGGAGCTGTTCAACTGTAGTTTTGGCAAGAACAACTAAAGGATGTCCATGAAATTGCGCCGATAATACCCGTAGAAGCTCCTTCATATCATGCCCGTTTACCGGTTTTACATTATACCCAAATCCTTTTACCCTATTACAAAGCAATGATAATGAAACAGACCTATACGCGGCCCAACCGTTCACATTAATTACTATTTTCAAATTATCGACTCTCTCGTCCAGAGCTATTCGAAGCGATTCCCAGATACTCCCTTCGGCGCATTCACCGTCTGTGACGACACAATAAACACCCTTCCGCCTGTCCGCTAATGCCATGCCCACGGCTATGGGAAGCCCTTGCCCCAGGCTTCCGGATGATACATCAATGCCTATCGCGGGGTTTCTATTGGGATGTATGGAAAGATTTTTTATATCTGGGGTTTTTAACAGTCCGTGTTTTTCCAAAATGGCATAAAGCGCGATACCCGCATGCCCGCCCGACAGGACAAGCCGCTCATTATCGCGCTTGATCTTATAAATAGCGGATAATATATCTACCGCGCTCAAGCATGACCCTAAATGCGACAGGTGTTTCTCATGGCTTATCTCTATAATACGCCGGCGGAGATGTTTTTGTTCTTTAGTCATCTTCATATTACCATTTTATGTTTTGGCAATGCTCTTCTCAGCTACCAGGCATATATTACCGAGCCTTATCTTTATCTTTTGATTTAATAAAGCTTTTAGGATAGCCAACCTCGAATTTAACAGTGCTGTTTTTAATATCAGGGGCATGGGAATCAGCCGTATCAAATGTCTTAAAGAAACTATACTGAGCGGAGAATATATCTTAACCGGTTCGAAACCATTTTTTTCAAACACTTTCTTAATGGTATCCGCACTATAAAGATACGGATGTGCTATGTCGATTACAGGGCTCTTCTCTTTCAGCATCCTGGCCTGCATGCTTTCTATGTCGTGATTAAAGGCCATAATACGAGCGCCGGGCTGTGATATATTATAACATATCTTTAAAAAAAAATTTGGGTCGTATATATGGTCGAGCGTCTGGAAAAAGAATATCAGGCCGAATGTGTTCGTGTTAAAAGTGCCGGGGGCGAGAACATCCGTCACGATATTAGCCCTGACCTCGGCGGGGGCTTTTGCCGAAGCGTCGGCGCTGGGCTCTACACCAAAAACGTTCTTATACCCCATGTTTCGTAACGCGCTTAAAATAAACCCGTTTCCGCATCCTACTTCCAGTATATTCGCGTCTTTTGAAATCCCGTACAGAACATCCTTCAACGCATTGATATAGGTGGCGGTCAGGCTCCCAACCTCTTCATCATATGTAAATTTGCTTTGCCGGTACAGTCCGTCAATCACCGCCCCTTCCGGCGTCGGGCTGGACCTGACCATACCGTCTTTGTTGCATTTGACGATCTGATAATGGACGCGATCCGGCAGGCGTCTGGCGGAAAAAATATCCTCATTCAGGTCGGCTAAATCAAAATTCTTTTTATAAATAACCGTATAATCTTCGTACGAACCGCATATAGGGCATCTGCTATCGACTAATTTCATATGGCGCGTATCCCGCTCGGATTATTTTAAATCGCAATAAGTACCAATCATATTTTCTATTTGTCGTATTCGGGGAGGTTGGCCTTCGACCATTCCCACATCAATGACAGACCTTCTTCTAATTTAACCGCCGGATGCCAATTTAGCAATTTTTCCGCCTTCGAAATATCAGCAACCCAATTCGCCGTATCCCATGCTCGCGGCTTCATCTTTCCCCATCTAAAATCGGCGGCCCTGCCCGTCACCTTTACCGCTGTCTCGACTACATCTTTAATCGAACACTGCCTGCCGGTACCTATATTGAATACTTCGCCAGGATACTTTTTCAGCTGGTCGGTCAACAGATACGCGTCGACCATATCTTCGACATAAATAAGGTCGCGTGAAATTTCCGGAGAAACAAGTTCCATTTTTTTTGTGAAATACAGGGCTTTCATTAAAGTCGGCATGAATCTGGATGGTTCCTCATAAGGCCCATAAACGGAAAAAGGCCTGAGCGTTACTATTGGCATCCTCCCTTCTCTGGCCACGTGACTGCATAATAATGTCTGCGAACTTTTCGCGACGGCATAATAACTCACTGGCTCAAGGATGTCGGTTTCTTTCATCGGAAATTTTTTAAAGCCGTATTCGGAAGAGCTTCCGGTATTGACAAATAGATCGTAGCCGACCACGGAAGCGGCCTTAAGCATATTCCATGTGCCCAGTATATTGGTACGCATTATCCGGTCAGCGTCATTCTGATGCGAATAAGCCCCATAAGCGGCAAGATGATATATCACGCTCGGCCGAACTGTTTCAAAAATATTTCTCAGCTCCTCCGTATCGGATAAATCGGAAATATGTTGGGTAACCTTTGGGAGAAGATCTTTTATACGCCACGGGCTTGCCTCTTTTCTTATAATAATATGGACATGCTCGCCATCCCGCACAAGCCTTCGAAGCAAACAAGAACCTATGAATCCTGTAGCGCCTGTTATTAGGTAAGTCTTCTTGTCAGGCATAATATCTTATCCCGCGCCTCCGGTAGATTTTATGAATATATCCAAGTTTTTATTTTTCTCATCAGATAAAGGCGTCAGATAAAGATGATGCCTTAGTTCCGGTATGTTGTTTACAAAGTAATCAAAGACCGGGAAAGATATCTTTTCATATTTATCACTGAGAAGAAAATTATTAAACACCGCGAGGTCGGCCGAGCTTCGCGTTTTACGGAATATCACTACATCGGGACGCAATTTGGAGTCTTCATGCAAATTATTCCCTACGAATCCTATAATAACTTTACTGTCTAGATAATACATATAGGCAAGCTCTTCATAATTTGTGGCAATCGTCAGGCTTTCCGTGTTTCTGTAATTGGATTTTATAAAAGGTATGGCAAAATCCAGCGGCCCTTTATACCGGTGCAAAAGTTCATAGACATGCCCTTTCATATGATCTATCCTATCCGATCCGGTTGTCATCAAAACCAATAAAAGAACCCCCGCGAATATCCACTTAAAACATATTCTAGTCGATGTATATCTTACAGCCGAAAAAAGCTCAAACGCTCCTAAGATATCCAGGGATATCATGATAGCTATCACCGGCACTAAAACTATATAGTAGCGCTCATAAATAATAGGGTGCGGAAAAAGAGCGGTTGTCAGTACAAATATGATAAAAAATAAACTTAAAAAATTTGATACCCACATCTTTTGCCGAACACCTGTACTGGGATTTAAATGCGCTCTCAAAGAATAAGCCCATCCATAAAAAAACCCGGCTTTGGCGATTAACACCAAATAAAGAAATTCATACCTATGAAAAAAAGAAAGGATATCGGATATTTGCGCAAGCCACGACGGCATGCTTGAACTATACAATACCTTATAGGCTTTGCCGAATTCAAGAACTCGGGAAAAAATAATAAAAGGCATTATAAGAATAAGTGCGGCGAATAGAGGCGCTATACCACCTAAAAAACTCCTAATATTTCTTTTCTTCATAAGTATAATCAATTCGTATAGCCCTATAACCGCTAAAAAAATGAAACATGGAACATGAAATACATTATACAAAAGAAATAAAGACAGGGTAAGCCCGATAGAATAAAGGATAATTTTGAGCTTACCATAAAAACGATAGTTAAAGTACAGATAGAATATAACTGCGGATAAAAACACTACCAGCGCAGGATGGCGCACTTCCCGGAAATGCAGTGTTAAAGCAACGGACGATAGGATAAAGGAGAAAAATATGATCAAGAAAAATAATCTTTTAACCGCGTCTTTACCGAATAGACCGGTTACGGATAATGCCATGACGATCAAGCCTAAAAAACCGGCAAAAGCAAAAGGCATTCTTAATAAAGCCGTCTTGAGATATATGTCATGTGTCTTTTCGGCCATAACCTCACCTATGGCAGCAAAGTAGTATTGCCCCCAAACAAGCGAGGTGGGTGCATCCCATCGCTTGTCAATACCGATCTCTTTGTCGGGAAGCTCGCTTAACCAAACAATATTTTTCCCATCATGTATCTTTGGGTAACCATATTGCAGAATACGCTTCGCATACATAGCTGTTTCGGATTCGTCATTCCAGAGTATGGGATATTGGATATTTTTAAATAAACTGAAGGCAAAAGCCCCGACTATCAAGTATAAAATTGCAGATAACGCCACCCTTGAGGTAAAAGCTGAGGCATGTCCGTTTACCATAAAACTACCCCTTCACCTCTTTGGGCTTTTCCCCACTCCATGTGTTAAGCGCTATGTAATGCCACTCAAGCCCTGCGATCTTGGGCTTGCTGTCGGGAGATCCCCTTACGATGAGCCGGTCTTCGGGCCTCATCTTATTTACCCACGGCTCGTAATCTTCAGGACGGTTAAAATTCTTTTGGATATTCCTGAGTATCTTCAAGTCTTCGGGAGGCATAAGAGCCGATTCAAATCCGAGCATATAACGCCAACCGGCCTTGGGATTTTTATAAAACGTCTGATAAAAAACCCCCATATCGTCACTATATATAATACCTCCGGGCTTCGGTAAAAACTCTGCCTGCTTAGGATCTTCGCTCGAGATGTAATCCATAGGCCTCGACAAACTCCAGCGGCTCCCGGCGTCGACTGTAAAAGTCACATAAAATATCGCCGCCGATAATATTGCTATCTTGAGCCGCCGCCATGAAAGCGGATCGATATTATCCGTCAAAAATTGCTCAAACTCTAACGCTAGCCATATCGCAAACGCGGCCATACCCCAATCCAACCATATCCTCCTCGTAAAAAAACCTAAGATAAAACTCAACACAGCTAATATAAAGATCGGGTTATCTATACTGCTTCTAATTTCTTTCTTTCTCAGAGCTCTCCATCCCAATACCGCCGCGGCGGTCAGGATTATAATATAATTTCCTATTACCGGCCTTAATTCTCCGACCAGCTGACGCTCCACATCATGGTCACCATAGACAAGGAAGAAGTGGGTAACCATCTGCTTTATAAAAATAACGGGATGCCCTGTAAATGTAGCTCCGAGAAATATGCCTATTACCGAAGATAAAGCGATAAGTGTAGCGGCACGCCATTGATGGGCGAGTAAAAACGTAAGGACGATGATACCAAAAAAGTACCAGCTTGCATGTATCCATACCGACAGCGCGGCTATAATGGTTATAATTATAAGATTGCTGAGCTGATACCTTTTATCGTTTAACCGGGGCCATATAAGCAGTATTATAATAAGAGATGCCATCGTAAATATATATGGTCGACCCAAAAATAGTCGCATTATCCATCCGGGGTCTATCAGCGATATCGTAAAAATCGAAAGGAGCCAGGATTCGGGGAATTTGAGAAAAAATACAGGTATAATGCAAAACAAAATAAATAGGGATATTACGGAAAATAGTACAAGGCTATGCTGATCCCAGCCCGTTATCTCATGAACAGACCTTAGAATAAAATGCCAGCCCGGATAACTATCCATCTTTATATCATCCCGGAGAACAAGTATCTGGCTCCAATCTTTTCCGGAAATGATCTTGGCGCTATGTCTCATAGCGTCATCTGGCGGCATAAAACCGTAACCTACTACCTGGAAAGATATTAAGACGATAATCCAGACTGCAACGAGAATAACCGTTATTGGCAATATATTTCTCATATATTATATACAATAACATACAAAAACAAGGAGAGGCAAGTAAAACTTGCCTCTCCTTAAAGAATTATAAATAAAATTATTCTTTTATGGATTATCTATCGTACCAGTTAAAAGATTCATATTAACAGCTAACGCAGCGGTAGCGTTAGATGCGCTAATGGTATTGGTAGCCGAAGAAATAGTGTAATTAGAACCGGAATAATATGTACCATTCAAATCGCCGGTAGTTATATAGCTTGACATATTGGCTAAACCAGCCGGCCAAGCAGTATTTTCAGCATAATACAACCGTGCGGCTGTTCTTATAGCGCCCATCGCCGCTATGGCTTCCGATCTCTTCGCCCTATTCACATTAACACTCATCATCGGAGCGGCTATCGCGGCCAATATACCAATAATTATAATTACTATAATAAGTTCAATTAACGTAAAGCCCTTTCTGTTTCTCATTCCTTCATCCTCCTTTTTGGATAGTTAAGTATATCATACAGTTTTTAAAAATGCAAATTAAAATCAATCTCTTTATAAATAATACTTATCCGTGCACAGCCTGACTCAATTTAAATATCGGCAGATATAGTGCCACTATAAACACGGCCAGAATCACGCCGAGAGCCACGATGAGAACGGGCTCTATAAGCGAAGACATTATGCCGAGGAATGTGTCGACTTCCTCCTCGTAAAAATCAGCGGTCTTGTCTAATAGTTCGGGCAGGTTTCCGGATTCCATTCCTACACTCGCCATCTGTATAACCAGGGTCGGAAATACCTCGGCTTTCCTGAACGCCTCGGGTATCTTCTCGCCGTCCACTATAAGTTTGCTCGCTTTAGCACTGGCCGTCTCTATTACCGCATTTCCCGCCGTCTTGCCTACCAGGTCGAGAGCTTCCGGCACGGCTATACCCTGATCAAGGAGAGTGGAAAGCGTCCTCGAGAATTTACTAAAAGAGGCCTTCTTCATTATATTGCCAAAGAACGGTATCTTGAGAATAGCCAGATCAAATAGATATTTGCCATGTTTCGTTTTAAGCAGAACAAAACGTATATACAGAATAAGCGCTACTATGCCGCCGGCGATAAACGCGATGTATCGGATAACAAAATCACTCATGCCGAAGACAAATAGAGTAAACGGCGGCAATTGCGAACCGAATGATGAGTACATGCTTTTGAATTTCGGGATCAGAAATATGGTCATTACGCCTATAGCTCCCATAAAAAATACCATGACCGCGGAAGGATACGCTATCGCGGTCAATATCTTCTTCCCCAGGCGGTCCTGGGCCGCCAGATATTTAGATAAACGCGTCAGCATCACATCGAGCGCTCCAACCCTTTCCCCGGCCTCGACCATTGTTATGAATAGCGGAGAAAACATATGAGTCATCTTTTTCATGGCTATGGAAAAAGAATCGCCCTGTTTTATATAATGCGCCACCTCGCTGACGGCCGCCTGGACTTTCGGACTTTCCGTCTCGCTCGATATTATCTCAAGCCCCTTCACTAACGTAACCCCGCCCTTCAGAAGCGTCGCGAGTTGCCTACAAAAAACCATCTGGTCGAATACGCCGATATGCGGGCTCTGCCTTGTCAGGTGGCCTAAAAAAGTTGCCTCTGCCAACTTTGTGACAGAGATAACCGTAAGGTTCTTTCGCGCCAGGCGCACAACAAGCTCGCGCTCCGATATGGCAAACTCCCGCGCCTTTACGGTTTTACCTTTATCATTTTTAGCCACATAATTAAAATGCGCCATTATCAACCTTTCTCCAAAACGGTTACGCGTAAAACTTCTTCGATCGTCGTTATCCCTTTGTTCACCTTTTCCATGCCATGCTGAAATATCGTCTTCATCCCCTGTTCCTGCGCCAACGCTTTTAATTTCTCTTCGGACGCGGTTTCAAGGATAAGCTCTTTCGCTTTTTTCGTAATAACGAAAAACTCGTACAGCCCCGTCCTGCCTTTGTATCCGGTGGAATTACACCTTGGGCATCCTCTGCCGTGATAGAAAGATATCCGGCTCAAATCGATACTGTTCCTCTTGCCGAACTGGCGTATGACTTCCGGAGAGAGAACCGTCTGCTCTTTGCAATGTTCGCATATCTTGCGGACGAGCCGCTGAGCTATGACAAGGCTCAGGCAGGGAGATATAAGGTACGGCTCCAGCCCCATGTGCATAAGCCGCGTCACGACGCTCGGCGCATCGTTGGTGTGTATGGTGGTTAATACCAGGTGGCCTGTGAGCGATGCCTTAATAGCGTTCTCGAGCGTTTCGAGATCGCGTATTTCGCCTATCATAATTATGTCGGGATCCTGGCGCAGGACGGTGCGAAGACCCGCCGAAAACGTAAGCCCTATCTGCTGTTTAGTTTGGATCTGATTTATACCGGAGAGCTGATATTCAACGGGATCCTCTATCGTCACGATATTTTTATCCGGCGTATTGATAAAACTTAATGCCGAATATAGCGTCGTCGTCTTGCCGGAACCGGTAGGGCCTGTTACTAAGATCATGCCGTATGACTGGACGAGTATATTCTTAAATTCCTTTACGTCACTTTCTTCCATGCCGAGGTCTTCCATCTTAACAAATAACGAAGAACTGTCGAGTATCCTTAATACTATCTTCTCGCCATGGACTATCGGACTCGAAGCCATTCTTATGTCGATAGGGATGCCTTTGTATTCGAGTTTGAACCGGCCGTCCTGGGGCAGGCGATGCTCGGCTATATCCATTTTACCCAATAATTTCAACCGGGTGGTTATCGCGGACTCCATCTCCTTCGGAGGTGTGGGCATCTCTACAAGGATGCCGTCTATCCTGTAACGTATACTGAGGCGTCCTTCACGCGGTTCTACGTGTATATCGCTGGCACGCTTCTGGATCGCGTCTTTGAGCATGCTGTCAACAAAATCGATAACCGGGGTCTTGGACGCGCTGGACTCAAGCTCGCCCTTATCAGCCGCGGGCGCCTGCGAGCCGCCTTCCTTCTCTTCGGCTATCTTAAACTCAATGAACTCATCCATCGATCTCTGCATGGCATGTTCCGCATAGAGCTTATCGATGGTACTCTCTATTTCCTTAGTCTGACTGAAACGCTTTTCGACCTCATAACCTGTCATGGCGCGGATCGTATCTATCGCTACTATGTCGAACGGGTCGGCCATAGCCACGATGATCTTACCGTCTTTCTTGTCGAGCGCTATAGCAAGAAGTTTAAAATTACGCGCCATTCGTTCAGGTATCAGCTTAACAACCGCGGGATCGATGCGCTCGTTCTGAAGTAAAGATATGTGGGGTATCTGGAAATGTTTCTCGAGGAAATCTATGACGATCTTTTCGTCCGCAAGGCCGGACTTCACTATTATTTCGCCAAGCATTTCCTTCTTATCCTTGCCGAGCTTTGCCTGCTCCTTAAGAGCAAACTTAAGCTGTTTTGGGGTTATTATACCGGCGCGGACAAGCTCCTGGCCTAAATGCTTTCTACCCTTCTTTTGAGAGTCCCTGTTTTTTACCATAACATTTTAGTATATCACACGTTATACAATAAAGCAAGGTGGTGAGTGATTTAAAATTTCACTATCATGGCCCGCGGCGGGCATGCCCTTACACACAATTCACACGCTATGCACTTGTCACTGTCGAATATCACTTTCATGGTCTTCTGGTCGATATGCAGCGCTCCCGTAGGGCAAACGGATATACATGCCCCGCAATGCGTGCATCGCGATTCATCTCTGGTTACGTCCTGACTAAGCGGCTGTATCTTTAAGCCAAGACTTGTCAGGTATTTAATTCCTTCGGCGTAATTTTCTTTTTTACCTTTAAGCTCTAATACCATGAGCCCCTCTTCTGCCGGAGTTATTTTAGCCTGCAGAATATTGAACACGAGGTCGAAATCTTTTACCAGTTTATACACAATCGGCTGGTCCAGTAATTTATGCGGAAACTTCAAAACTATTCTCTTCGATACCATAACATCCTCCTTTTAAGCGTTACACGAACTTGATGTCTCCCCAGCTTCCCATCTTTTCGCCCATTATTATGAGCACACCCTTTACACCTTCGATCGATTTCGCGAGCGCTATCGCGTCCTCTATATCGTAGATGCTTTTCACCGCATTACCTGCGGCGGTAGCCGCGGCGTCGGATAGCGCGGCGTCCTCCGATATTATGAGCGCGGCATCGGCGTTGCCCAGACTTAAAGAGTGACTCACCGTTCCACTCGAGGTACAAACCCCCAGACCTTTATCCGAAGGATCGATCTCTATGGCGAGGGTTCCTGTAAAAGGCGATTTCTCTCCGGCATATATGCCCATGACCCGCTTCCGGGATGTTTTAAGAAAAATATCGCCGCCGTTTTCTACGATAACCTGATCTGAAAATGCCAAAAGATCGCGGCCAACAAATTCGGCGACGGCTCCGGCGACAGCGGCCATCGGCCCTACACCGGCCTTACCCGCAGACTCCGACATCGCGCGTATGATGCGCGGCGCATCGTCTCCTGCAATCATGGGCGAGAGTGCCGTATAAAACTCCGGCACTTTTTTAATATACCGCTCGATCTCGGCCCTGTGAGTTAAAATCGATTCCCGCGCCTGATTCTCTAAATTCCTGGACGCCAGTATGCAAAGGTCGGTCTGGGCCTCTTTGACCTCGAAAGAAATTAAATCCCCGGATTCGATCCAACGCCTGTATGAACGCTCTTTGAACATATTCCTCTTTAACAAATTCTCGGCAATTGCTCGCCCGACAGCATCCCGACAAGCCGTTTGCCGCCGGCAGAAGTCCTCAATAAAACCTTGCCTTTGTTTTCCCGTGTTACTTCGCCGATTATAGCCGCTTTCTTTCCGTTAACATCTTTCCGGACGGCTCCCAATACTTTGCAAGCGTCTTTTTTTGACACAACCATTATAACCCGTCCTTCGCAGGCAAGGTACAGCGGATCAAATCCTAATAATTCGCACGCTTCTCTCACGCCTGCCGATACTGGTATCGCTTTCTCGTCGATAGCTACTCCAAAACTACGGCGCTCAACCATCTCGTTTAATGTCGTGGCAACGCCTCCCCTCGTCGGGTCTCTCATGAACCTGATGCCTTTCGAAATTGCAAGCGCACGGGCTATAAGCGCGTTCAGTGCGGATGAATCGCTTTTTACCTTCGTCTTGAAATCTATACTCTCCCTGGAGGCCATGACGCTTATCGCATGCTCGCCGATGGAGCCATTTACTATTATCGCGTCCCCCGGCCTTATCTCGTCGAGCGATAAACCATCATAATATATTTCGCCGACACCGGAGGTATTGATAAATATCTTATCGCAACTTCCGCGCTCTACGACCTTTGTATCACCGGTTACTATCGTAACCCGCGCGCGCTTTGCGGCATCCTTCGCGCCGGAGACTATCTTTTCCAGAATATTTCTGTCGAGGCCTTCTTCTATTATAAGCGCCAGAGACAAATAAAGCGGCCGCGCGCCGCATACCGCGAGGTCATTGACGGTGCCATACACTGCGAGGCGTCCGATGTCGCCCCCCGGAAAGAATATCGGGCTGACGACATAAGAGTCGGTCGTGAAAGCTACCTTCGACCTGCCGATATCGAATACGGCGGAATCTTTTTTCCGCCGCAATATTGCGTTATCAAATTCTTTCATGAAGAGCGAGTCGATGAGTTTATGCATCAAAGTCCCGCCGCTTCCATGTGCCAATGTTATCTTTTCCATAACTTTTTCACCTTCCAGCGTACTTATAATACGCCGCGCAAGTTCCTTCACTCGAAACCATGCAGGCTCCGACAGGATGTTCCGGATCACAAAGTTTGCCGAAGAGCTTGCATTCCGGCGGAGCCTTAACGCCTTTTATGACATCCCCGCAGATACACGCCCTGTTTTCTTTTGGCTTCGATATCTTCGGAATGAATTTTTTATCCGTATCGAAATCCGAAAACTCTTTCCGTATTTTAAGCCCGCTCTTTTTTATAGCGCCTATGCCGCGCCACACCGAGGGATATTCTTCAAAGACCTTCTTCATGCTTTCCCGGGCGAGCGCGTTGCCATTTTTATTCATCATCCGCGTATATTGTATCTCGACCTTCGGCGTACGCTGTTTCACAAGCATAAGTATCGCCTGCAAAATATCGAGCGGCTCAAAACCCGCCACAACGCACCGCTTATTCCGCCGCGGCAGGAATAAGTATGGCGTTATTCCTATTATAACGCTGACATGCCCGGGGAGCAAGAATCCGTCGATATTGAGCCGGGGGTCTTCCGTCAGCGTCTTCAACGCCTCCGGCATCGTCTTATGTCCGCATAACACGGAGAAATTCTTAACCTTGTTCTTTCTGGCCGCAATAATGGACTGCGCTACCGTAGGCGCGGTCGTCTCGAAACCAACCCCAAGAAAAACGATCTCTTTGCCGGGGTTTTTCTTCGCGAGATCGAGCGCGTCGATACCGGAATACACCATCCGCACGTCCGCGCCGCGCGCCCTCTCCTTCTCAAGCGAGGAATAAGAGCCCGGCACCTTGAGCATATCGCCGAATGTTGTAATTATCATGTTTTTCCGGGCGGATAATGCTATCGCCTTATCGATAAATTCGTTCGGCGTAACACACACCGGGCATCCGGGGCCCGAGATCAGGTTTATATTGTCAGGCAACAGATCTTTCAGTCCGAAGCGGAATATGGAAACGGTATGCGTGCCGCAAACTTCCATAAAATTATACTGCCTGTTCACCTCCACTGACCTGCGTATCTCGGAGGCGACCTTATCTATAAGCTTTTTATTCCTGAATTCGTCAATGTATTTCATATTTTTAGATTTTTCAATGCCTTGAGGGTTTTGCGCGCCTCGGCCTCTTTCAATTTCTCGATCGCGAACCCCGCGTGCATGAGGATGTAGTCACCGACTTTTGCGGTCTTCATAAGGGTAAAGTTCGCCCGCTTCTTCAGCCCGCCCGCCTGAACGATGCCTTCATCCCCGTCGATCTTTACAACCTTCATCGGTATCCCTAAACACATATCGGCCTCTCGTTCGCGATGGCAATCTGCCCGAGCGGTATGCCGGAATCGTCGGTCGATACCTGCGAATTCACATACACCTTAAGGCCTGCAGAGCTTAAAAGACCGGAGGCTCTCGCCGTAAGGTACTTATTCCGGAATACGCCGCCGCTCAAAACCACCCGGCCCGTTTTAAGCTTACGGCTTAATTTTAAAGATACTTTAGTTACAATATCCGCCATAGCATTATGAAATTTACACGCGATCACAGCTTTACCTTTTTTTCCTTTTCTGTTTTTCCGTAGGTCCTTTATAACCCCTTTTATTACCGGCGCGGTGCCTATTATAAGCATCCCGCCTTTATCCTTAATATCAAACTCATAACTTCCGGAACTTTGGCCGGATACAAGCCGTTCCAATTCTACCGGGAGTTGCGCATCTTTCGTGATAACATCCTTCTCCAGTATAATATTCCCTACGGCATCAAACAATCTGCCTGCGCTGGATGTAAACGGCGAGTTTATGCCTTTATCAATCATCGTCTTCAATACAGCCAGCTCATCCCGCCGCCACCTTCGCGCTGAAACAGGCAGGCGGTTACCAAATGCATGATACATATAACTTACTGCCATGCGCCATGGCTGTCTTATCGCCTTTTCTCCTCCCGGCATCGGTATATATTCAAAATGCGCGGCCCTCGTAAAACCTTTCAGGCTTCCGACAAAAAATTCACCGCCCCAAATATTACCGTCGGAGCCATAACCGGTGCCGTCGAACGCCACGCCGACGACATCACCTTTAATATCGTTATCGGCGATCGCGGAAGCGATATGGGCCTCGTGATGCTGTACGGGATATAGAGCCCCGGATTCAGAATAGTTCTCCGCAAACCGGTTCGAAAAATAACCGGGATGCAGGTCATGCGCGATAATCTGAGGCTTTATCCCAAGCTCTTTTTGGCATTTTTTAACAGCGTCTTCGTATCTTGTAAAATTATCCGGATTCGCCATGTCGCCAAAACCTTCGGCGAGAAAAGCCTCGCGGCCTCTTGCAAACGCAAACGCGCCCTTCATATCCGCCCCGCATGACAGGATCGGCCTTTTAATTTTGAATGGAAGAGATATCCGTCGGATCATATTGAGAATATTATAGTTTCGAAACGCCCGCCTTAAATCAAAAATCAGAATAGGAATACGGCCGCCGCGACCACGGTGGAATAGTTGCCTTCCGGGCCTACGACAGCGGATTGGGTGGTATTAGACGTGCGGATTATTTTGTCGCTTAATTGATATATCGCCTTATTCTCGTCCCACGATTTATCCTCATCGAATTCGAGCCCAAGCGTGGACGCCAACATTTCTACGGCGAGATCTTCGGCAAGATCGCCTGCGACTTTTTCATTTTGGCCGAAGGAGTGATGCTCGCTCAAGTAGCCGTACGCCTGTCGGTCCGCGGGAACCGCGCAACCGATCGATGCCGCGATAAGCCTGTGAGGCTCGTTGCCGCAACATCGCGACATGACAGCGTAAGTTATCATACCCGGGTAGAGTTCTTTTAACCCTTCGTTTTTCGATATAACCTTGCATTCGGGCGGCAATATGCTTGAAACATGGACAAGATTGCACTTTTCAATACCCGCATCGCGCAAAGCAAGCTCAAAGCTCCGCAATTCCGCCTTATGGACACCGACGCCTTTGGTGAAGAACATTTTTTTCGGCACTAACAGGTTTTTTCTCGGAACGAGCAGCATCTTTAGTCCTCTCTATTTCTTTCCCGCGAATACATAGCCCAGCAGTTTATAGATAAGTTTCGCCGCCAGGAAGTCGGACGCTATCTGGTCTTTTATCGGACAGAGCTCGACGACATCAAACCCCACTATCCGCCTGTCTCTGGATACATCCCTCAAAAGATCGAGTGTCTCATACCAGCCGATCCCGCCCGGTTCCGGCGTGCCGACGGCCGGGACTATCGCCGGATCGAATACATCGAGATCTATCGACACATATACATCCTCGCTTAAAGAATTCGTCGTCTTATCTTTCCACATTGGCGTATCGAGTATATCGTATACGCTTATAGACTTTATCCGGCCGCCAGCCTGAGACGAAGAGAGGAAATCCTTCTCTTCCTTCGACATACTGCGGATGCCGACCTGGACGATCGGGCACATTTCGCTTATACGGCGCGCAACGCATCCGTGGTTTAATTTTGAATTGAAGTATTCGTCCCTCATATCATAATGCGCGTCAAGGTGAAGGACGGATATATTCGGATATACCTCCTTGAAAGCCTTAACCGCGCCTATAGACACCGAGTGCTCTCCGCCCAACATTACAGGGAACTTGCCCGCTCTCAGAAGCTCCTGCATAGCGGCGCAAACTTTATCGACCATCTCCTGCGAAGCCAAATTTCCTACATTAAGCTCATCCATCGTATGGATGCCTATCTTAAACACCTCCTGATTCAGCTCGTCGTCATACAGCTCGAGATACTTGGAAGCGTCGATTATGGCGGAAGGCCCTTTCGCGGTGCCGTGTATATAGGTAGTCGTCTTGTCGTAAGGCGCCTGCACTATGACGGCTTTGGCTCTCTTATAACTTGCGTACTCATCGGGAAGGGCTGTAAAATTTTTAGTCTTTTCGCTCATCGTTTAAGTTTTTTCGAAACCTCTTTTGTCATTTTAAAAATATCCACCGCGGTCCTCTCATTAAGAGTGCCAACCCCGCAGGACGGAGTAATCATAGATGAAACGGACAGTATGGCTCCGGCGCTCTCCAGCCTTCCTGCAAGCTTTTCCGGCGACTCTTTCGCAACCGCATCCGAGGTCGGCACAACCCCCCAGGCGATCGTCCCGCCGCGGGACTGAAACTCTTCCAGCTCACGGCGATACAGCAGGAACTCTCTGGTAAAATTATAGGCGTCGAAGCTTATTATGTCAACGCCGCTTTTCAAAAGAAGCGGCCAATCCGTATTGCCACAGCAATGCAGGCCGCACAGGGCCCCTTCGTCTTTTATAGCCGTTATAAGTTCGGTAAGCCTCTCGATGGCATCGCCGGCATTTATATTAACGTAACTTGAGCCGAGCGATACCAGCGACGGCTCGTCTATAAAAATAATAACCCCGGACGAGAACGCTTTCAGCTTCCTTATCTGCCATCTGGCCTTCATCGCGAGGACTTTGGTCAATACCTCAAATAGGTCTTTATCATAAAGCACCGCGCGTTTATCTAAATCTGTGAGAGAAAGCGCGTAACTGACCGGCCCTACCGTCTGGCCTTTTAAAAATTTCACGCCTTCGGGCAAGCTCTGCGCCATACGGAGAAAAGCGTAAAAACCTTTCGCATAATCTTCCGATATCTTAAAATATTCTACGTCGCAGGCTAAGTATTTTTCGTATACGCTTTCGATCTCGGCAGAGGCTTTCGCGGCGTTCACATTTATCGTTCGCTTCTTCTCATCGAGAACTATCCCCGGCAGGCCCTCGGAGAACTGGACATACATGTTCTCTAAGAATGATGTCCGCACCATCTGCGGCCAGAATGGTATCGCAGGGAAGTTATCAAAGATTATCCCGCATGCCGCCTGAGGGTCGCTAAATGGTACGGAACCTACACCTGTCGCGTCAAAATTGAATTTCGTCAAAACTTTCCCTCGAAATTTTTACTTTAGATACGCCTTGATAATTTTCTGCTCGGCTACAGGCTTGTCGCCCGCGCCCGTCGGCATATTCTCGATCTTCTCTACGACATCGTAGCCTGATGTGACTTCGCCAAATATCGTATGGCGTTTTTCAAGCCATGGCGTCGGGGCAACTGTGATAAAGAACTGACTGCCGTTTGTATCGGGTCCTCTATTCGCCATTGCGAGGATACCCTTCTTATTAAATGTAACGCCATCTTTGAACTCGTCGGCAAACGTCCCGCCCGATGCGGAATCCCCGCCGCGGCCGGTACCCGTGGGATCACCACCCTGGATCATGAACCCTTTTATAACCCTGTGAAATATCGTTCCATTGTAATAACCCTTTTCTACAAGCGCTTTGAAATTTTCACATGCCTTAGGCGCTGTTTCAGGCATAAGTTTTATTTCTATATTACCCTGCGTCGTTTCCAACACTACCGTATTTTTCTCCATACAGAAAACCCCTTTCGCAAAAACGCTTACCAGTAATAACGCCAAAATAACCGTAAACAGATTTCTCATGACGCTCCTCCATCTTTCTTTAAAATTGTCTCGTAACGCGCCCGACTCCGATATCATCGATCCCCGCGGTCGTGTCCTTACTTATCTCAAGGCCGCCTTCTTTCAGCGGTAAATTGGCGCACCCGGCAAGAATAACACACACCGATATCGCAAAGATCGCCACAAATATCGCGGAACTCGGACGCGCCATCTAAACGGTTCTCACTTTCACCTTTGCTTCACGCAACATCTCTTTCGCCATCCTGTCCGGATAGTCGCCTTTTATCACCACTTCGGTAATGCCGGCGTTTATTATCATCTTGGCGCAGATAACGCACGGCTGTGTAGTTGAATAAAGCGATGCGCCTTTAAGACTCGTTCCGTGCAATGCCGCCTGCAGGAACGCATTCTGCTCGCCGTGAAGCCCGCGGCAGAGTTCATGGCGCTCGCCGGACGGGATATTGAGTTTCTGGCGGATGCATCCGACTTCCTCGCAATGGCGTATCCTCGACGGCGCGCCGTTATATCCGGTCGCCAGTATCCGCTTATCTTTCACGAGAACCGCGCCTACGTTACGCCGAAGGCATGTCGAACGCCGTGAAATAAGTTCCGCGATCCCGATAAAATACTCATCCCAACTCGGTCTTTTTTTGTCGGCCTGTGTTTTTTTCACTATTTTACGAGCCTCCGTATCAGATTTTTATATAACGGAAATTTTTTGGTCAACCTTCCGACTTCCGTCTTGACGCCTTTTAATTTCTTAGTATTCGAAGGATCGCTTAACACCTCATCGATAAGCACAGCGATGCGGCGCATCTCGCTCTCTTTCATGCCGCGTGTCGTAACCGCCGGGGTTCCTATGCGTATACCGCTTGCCACAAACGGCGGTTTCGGATCGAACGGTATCAGGTTTTTATTTACCGTTATCCCGACCGTATCCAGTACGGAAGCGGCTTCCTTGCCTGTTATATTCCTGGCTGTAAGATCGACTAAAAACAGATGCGTGTCGGTCCCGCCGGCCACTATCCTGTAACCGAGCCTGGAAAGCTCGTCGGAAAACGCTTTCGCGTTCTTAAGTATCTGCTTCTGATATACCTTGAATTGAGGGGCAAGCGCTTCTTTGAAACATACCGCCTTGGCGGCGACGATGTGCATGAGCGGCCCGCCCTGCAAACCGGGGAATATCCCCATATCTATGTTCTTGGCAAATTCTTTCCTGCACATTATGAACCCGCCGCGGGGCCCTCTCATCGTCTTGTGCGTCGTCGACGTAACGAATTGCGCATATGGTACCGGGCTCTGGTGAAGGCCGGAGGCGACGAGTCCCGCTATATGCGCAATATCGACGAAAAGATACGCGCCTACAGAATCGGCTATCTCCTTAAATCGTTTAAAATCGATCGATCTCGGATAAGCGGACGCTCCGGCGAGTATCATTTTAGGCTTCGATGCTTCTGCGATACGGGCGATCTCGTCATAATCCAGCATTTCGGTTTCATGGCTTAAGCCGTACGGCACCATATTGTAAAATTTACCCGAGAAATTATGCGGATTTCCATGCGAAAGATGCCCTCCGCAGGCAAGGTCCATCGCCATGACGGTATCGCCGAGTTTCACCGCCGCGAAATATACGGCCATATTCGCCTGAGTACCGGAATGCGGCTGAACGTTCACGTGTTCCGCTCCGAAAAGTTTTTTGGCGCGATCTATCGCTATCTCTTCGGCAATATCGACATTGTGACAACCGTTATACCAGCGCGCATTAGGATATCCTTCGGCGTATTTATTCGTAAGGCACGAGCCCTGCGCTTCGAGCACCTCTTCGGAGACGAAGTTTTCGCTCGCTATAAGCTCAATATTATCATTCTCCCTCTTCGTCTCGTCGAGAATTGCCCTGTATATTGCCGGATCTTTCTTCTTCAAATTACCCATACTACCCCCTATTTCAACTTCGCCTCTATCTCTTTTATCTGTTTTACGCGTCTTTCATGGCGATCACCCGCGGCCTCAGTTGTGAGCCATATCTTCAGTATCTCTTTTGCCTTGGCCGCATTCGTGTAACTTGCCGCAAGCACCAGGACATTGCAGTCATTATGCTCCCGCGACGACTTCGCCATGGCTTTATCGTAACACGCCGCCGCGCGCACACCGTGCACCTTATTAGCGATTATAGCCATGCCGACGCCTGTCTTGCAGATCAGTACCCCTCTTTCGGCCTTGCCTGCGGAAACGGCCTTAGCCACCTCGAATCCTATCATGGGATAGTCGCAGGAATCTTTCGAATGCGTTCCCATGTCTTTTACTTCGTATTTTTTATCCGTTAAAAATTTTATAATCTTCTCTTTGAGTTCGTATCCGCCGTGATCGCTTCCTATGGCAATTTTTTTCATAAAATCCCCGCTATCCTCTCTACTTCTTCTTTTATTACATTTAGGCACGCCCTATATCCGGCGGCATCCATCCCTATCGGATCGGGTATCTCCGGATCCGCGGGCTTTCCCGACACCATTCCATACTCTCGTAACAAAAAAGTCTTGCCGGCGGCCTCGGGCACCTGTCTTATTATTTCGCTCTTGTGTGCCCGGCTCATTACAAATATCAGGTCGGACTCTTTTATAATATCGTCGGTAATGCTCGTGGAGCGCATGCCCGACACATCGACACCTTCGGAATCCATCACGTTTATAGTCTCGACCATAGGCGGAAATCCGTCTATAGCCCGTGTCCCGGCTGAACGTACCGTTATACCGGGCTTGCCGAGTTCTTCCAGGCGTTTTTTAAGCAAACCTTCCGCCATTATCGAACGGCAGGAGTTGCCGGTGCAGATAAATAAAACCGATTTAACGTTGGGCATAAAATTACTGTTTATTTTTATGGCTTCCAATATTTCCGCGGTGCTTATCGCCCCTTCCCGCAATACCTTCGGCGGCGTAACGCTCATATCCACAACCGTCGATTCTATGCCGACTTTTGCGGGCCCGGCTGACAGTAAAATATCTATCAGGCCGTCCATCTGCGCTAAAACCTCCTGCGGGGTCACCGGGGGAGTGCGTCCGCTTATATTTGCGCTGGGCACAGCTACCGGAAATCCCGCATGCTTAAGAAGCATGATGGCCGTCTTGTTCGCCGGCATCCTGAATCCGGTCTTTCGGCCGTCGCCCGTTTTCAATATTATCGTAAGAGGGCCGGGCCAGTATTTATCAACGAGCGCTTTTGCCTGAGGCGCCAGATCACAGCCAAATTTCGTTATCATGGCAATGTCGCAGATCATGACGGTAAAAGGCTTATCCGCAGGCCTTGCCTTGACTTTGTTCAATCTCGCGATCGCGCGCTCGTCCAGAAGATTGGCGCCCAGGCCGTAAACCGTTTCGGTAGGAAACGCCACGAGCTGTCCGCTTTTTAGCGCGTCGGCGGCGACAGCTATTATTTTTTCATCCGGATTTTCCGGATCTATTTTAAGAACAAGTGTTTTTATTTTTTCCACTTACAAATTACACTTTACGCATTTTTTATTTTTCTGCCTGATGTTATCGCAAAGTTCTTTTTTAAATTTCACGAGCTGTTTCTCGATCCTTTTGTCGTTAAGACTAAGTATCTGGAGCGCCAATAATCCTGCATTCCTGGCTCCGGAGACACCTATGCTGACCGTAGCCACCGGTACCCCGGACGGCATCTGGACGGTTGAAAATAATGAGTCGATACCTTTCAATTCTTTAGTCTCCATCGGAACGCCTATTACCGGCAGTGTGGTATGGCTGGCGATGAC
The DNA here is from genome assembly GCA_028699255.1 of Candidatus Omnitrophota bacterium. Classification (NCBI taxonomy): domain Bacteria; kingdom Pseudomonadati; phylum Candidatus Omnitrophota; species Candidatus Omnitrophota bacterium. Next base: position 64,900 of record JAQVUX010000007.1, read on the forward strand.
TCCCGCAAGATGCGCGGCTCCGCCGGCGGCCGCTATTATGACTTTGAAGCCCCGGGCTCTGGCTGAGGCCGCAAACTTAGCCGTATCATGCGGCGAACGGTGCGCGGACAATATCTTCATCTCGTATCCCGTGCCGTTATCCCGCAGGATCTTCGCCGTTTCGTTCATGACCGGCATATCGGAATCGCTTCCCATCACGATCGCAATAAATGTTTTTTTAGGCATTGAGCCTCCTTAAAATTACACTCACTAAATGCGGATTATTTCCTTTTGATCGCCCGCGCTCCTATATCTCTTCTGTAGTGCATCTTATCAAAATGCACCGCCCTGACCGCATTATAACAATTGTCCATCGCTTCCTGCATATTGTCTCCGAGAGCGGTAATATTTAAAACCCTGCCACCGGATGTAATAAGTAATCCCTGCGCGTCCGTAGCGCGTCTGCCAAGTTTTGTGCCCGCATGGAATATTATGACATCTTTCATCGCCGCCGCTTCATCGAGGCCTTTTATCTCCATACCCTTATCGAACTTATTAGGATATCCGCCGGAGGCCGCCACGACCGATACACAAGGCCTGGGATCCCAGACGAGAGAAAGGTTCGCGAGATTTCCCGCGGCCGAACGCTCCATCGCCTCGACCAGATCGCTCTTAAGCCGCGGCATTATAGCCTGCGTTTCGGGATCGCCAAAACGGGCGTTGAATTCCAGGACAAACGGGCCATCCTTAGTTATCATTATGCCGGCGTAAAGTACACCTCTATAAGGTGTGCCCTCCTTCGCCAGCGTATCTATGATCGGCCGGAGCATCTTATCGATTATCTCTTTAAAAAGAGATTCGGTAACAACAGGTGCGGGAGAATACGCGCCCATACCGCCCGTATTGGCTCCCATGTCGCCATCGAATATTCTTTTATGATCCTGGCTTGAGGCAAGCGGCACTATATTTTTACCGTCGGAAAGGACTATTATTGAGGCCTCTTCACCAAAAAGGCAATCTTCTATTATAATTTTATCGCCCGAAGCGCCGAATACCCTATCGACCATCATCGTCTTTAAGGCCGTCTTCACGTCACCGATAGTCTTGCATATCACCACGCCTTTGCCGGCGCATAAACCATCCGCCTTTACGACGAGCGGCAGTTTCCTGCCCGAGGCATATTTAACAGCGGCGTCAAAATCGCTGAATACCTCGAAAGCGGCCGTAGGAACAAGCGCGCGCTGCATAAGGCGTTTCGCGAATATCTTACTGCCCTCTATCGCGGCGCAATCTTTCGTCGGGCCGAATATCCTTAAACCTTCCTTCTGAAATCTATCGACGATACCTTTTACCAGCGCCGCTTCCGGGCCGACCACGGTAAAGTCTATTCTGTTGGATTTGGCAAATTTCAGGAGGGAGTCAACATCATCCGCTTCTATATTGACGAGCTCCGCCACATTAGCAATACCACCGTTACCGGGAGCGCAATAGATCTTCGAGCATTTAGTACTCTGGGCTATCTTCCAGCATAGCGCATGTTCCCGCCCGCCGGAACCGACTACAAGTATCCGCATGAACATCCTTCCCGGATGATAACTTCCTTCTTACCTTTTATGACACTGCCTATAAGGTGCGCGCTGACGCCGGAGGCCTTTAACACCGCGATCGATTTATCGGCATCGGCCGGCGACACTACAACCACCATGCCTATGCCCATATTGAGCGCCCTGTACATTTCTTTATCGTCGACTCTCCCGGCCTTCTTTATCTTTAAAAATATCTCCGGCACCCGCCACGAATCTTTATATATCTTGATGGCCATGCCGGACGGTATTATCCGCGGTATCTTATCGTAGAAAGCGCCGCCGGTTATATTGGCAATACCTTTAATATCTATCTTCTTTTTAAGCTCAAGGACGCTCTTACTATAAAGCCGCGTCGGCGCCAGAAGCTCTTTCGAATATCTCTTCAACTCTTTAGCGCCAAACGCCTTCCTGATGAGCGAATAACCGTTCGAATGCGGTCCGGTCGATTCCAGGCCTATTACCACATCGCCTATCTTCGTAGCATGTCCGTCGATAACATCTTTTCTATCTACGATACCGACGCCAAACCCCGCAAGGTCGTACTCACCCGGCGCGTAGATCCCCGGCATCTCCGCCGTCTCTCCTCCTACCAGCGCGTATCCGGCTTCGCGGCAACCGTCGGCGATGCCTTTCACGACATCACGCAAAACGGACGAACGTATCTTCCCCGTCGAGACATAGTCGAGAAAGAAGAGTCCCTCCGCGCCCGAACAGAGTATGTCGTTGGCGCTCATCGCGACTAAGTCTATGCCGATCGTGTCGTGTTTATCGGCTAAGAATGCTATCTTGAGTTTTGTGCCGACCCCATCGGTAGAGGATACGAGTATCGGATCCGCGAACCTGCGGAAGTCGGGCCTGAAGAGCGCGCCGAAAGAACCGACCTCGCTCATGACACCCTTTATCTTAGTCGAAGCGGCAAAGCGCTTGTACGACTTCACAAGCTCGTTCGCCTTATCGATATCGACTCCGGAGGATTTATAAGTTAATCGCTTCATTTTCTTACTCCAGCACCCGGCGCAGGACCTCCTGGTATGCTTCTTCGACACCGCCCAGATCGCGGCGGAAACGGTCTTTATCGAGCTTCTCGTTGGTCTCTTTATCCCAGAGCCGGCAAGTATCCGGAGAAACTTCGTCGGCTAAAATTATCTTGTTCTTGTAACGGCCGAACTCAAGCTTGAAATCGACCAGCGTAAGAGCCTTGGAATTAAAGAATGTCTTGAGCGCCTCATTAACCATAAATGAGTATTTCTTTATCGTATCAAGCTCTTTATCGGTAGCGATATCGAGGGCCCTGATATGATATTCGTTGATAAGCGGATCGTGGAGCTTGTCTTCCTTGTAATGATATTCGAGAACCGCCTCTTTTAAAACTATCCCCTCCTCGAGGCCGAGGAGCTTCGCCATGCCGCCGGCTACGATATTACGCACCGTAACCTCGACGGGCACTATCTGCACTCTCTTGACAAGCATATCCCTGTCGTTTAAGCGTTTCACGAAATGCGTAGGTATCCCCTTCTTCGACAGGAGTGTAAATATTTTTTCGGATAACTTATTATTTATAATGCCTTTGTTAACTATCGTGCCCCGCTTCGTCGCGTCGAAAGCCGTAGCGTCGTCCTTAAACTCCTGTATTAGTAAATCCGGGTCTTCGGTCTCGAACAATATCTTGGCTTTGCCTTCATATATCTGTTTCAATTTATTCATCTCTTCTCCTATCCGGTATGCGCTAAATCCCTACTTTTCTGAATATCCTGTCGACATTCTTCATGTAATATTTGATGTCGAATATCTCCTCTATCTCCTCTTCATTCAAGACCGAGCGGATACCGTCGTCCGATAACACCGCGGCCTTGAATTCGATCCCCGCTTCTTTGGCGTTAAAAGCCGCCGCCTGTATTTTGTCATACGCCTCATTGCGAGTAAGCCCTTTATCTATCATGTTAACCAGAAGGCGTCCTGAAAACACGATCCCCTTGGACATATTCAGGTTCTCGAGCATCCTGTCCTGGTGGACTACTAAATGGGCTATAATATCCATGAATTTGTTCAGCATATAATCGAGCGCGATCGTCGAATCCGGGAGGATAACACGCTCCGCCGACGAGTGCGATATGTCGCGCTCGTGCCATAGTACCATATTCTCCATTGAGACGAGCGCGTTCGCGCGGAGTATCCTGGCAAGGCCTGCGATCCTCTCGCATGTGATAGGGTTCTTCTTGTGCGGCATGGCGCTCGACCCCTTTTGCGTCTTCGAGAAATACTCTTCGACCTCGCCTATCTCCGTATGCTGGAGGTTCCTGAATTCCGTCGCGAATTTCTCGAGGGACGTTCCCATGATAGCTATGGCACTCAAAAACTCCGCGTGGCGGTCACGCTGAAGTATCTGGTTCGATGAGCGCGCGGGTTTGAGGCCGAGTTTTTTGCAGGTATACTCCTCCACAAACGGGTCGATATTCGCGTATGTACCGACGGCGCCCGATATCTTCCCGACGGATATCGTCTGGCGGGCGCGTTCCAGGCGTTCAAGCGAACGCCGCGTCTCATCGTAATATAACGCCAACTTCAGCCCGAATGTCGTAGGTTCCGCGTGGACAGAATGCGTCCTGCCGGCCATAAGCGTCTTCTTGTGTTGACACGCCTTGCGAGCCATTATCTTTAGAAGTTTTTGCGCGTCTTCGATCAGAATATCACAGGCATCGCGCATCTGGACTGAAAGCGCGGTGTCGAGCACATCGCTCGAGGTAAGCCCCATGTGTACATATTTCGCGTCTTCACCGATGTGCTCGGAGATGTTCTTTAAGAAAGCGATGACGTCGTGGTTCGTCTCCAGTTCGATCTCGCGTATCCGCTCGACGCTAAAACGAGCCTTCTTCTGTATCTGGAATAAGGATTGCTTGGGTATCTTCCCGAGCCTTGCGAGAGCCTCGCAGGCAAATAGCTCGACATCGAGCATAGCTTTGAAGCGGTTCTCGTCGCTCCATATCGCCGACATCCTGGGCAGTGAGTATCTGGGTATCATGTATCCGCCTTATGGTAATTGACTATATTTAGAGATAATATTTTATATTATATTGCGGGTGAGTGTCAACCTATTGTTTGAGAAGGCAATTCGCTACTCTTTATGCTTACCGCATCTTGAACCAAGATGGCCTGCAGTACTATTATTAACCAATATCCTGGTAATATCGCACCGGTTCGGGCAATCATCGCATATAAAAAATTCCGTTCCAATATCGTCCTCCAGCACATCGAACCCTTTAAACTTTGTCTGCCCGATACCTTCTTTTATCGCAAGAAGCGCCGCCCCTATAGCTCCGGTGATCTTGTGCTCTTTCGGCACAGTCATCTTTAGCCCCAGTTCACGCTCGAAAGCGGCTACCACACCCTGGTTGGAGGCTACCCCACCGACAAATACGACTGGCGTGAGAATAGGCCTGTTCTTCGCGACGCTATTTATAAAATTCCTCACAAGGCCTTCGCACAGGCCGTTGACGATATCTTCCGCCTTACATCCCATAGCGGCTTTATGTATCATATCGCTTTCCGAAAATACCGCGCACTTGGCCGCGATGTTAACTTTGAGCGTCGATCTCGAAGCGTAATTGCCAAATTCCTCTATGGGTATTTTAAGCCGGTGGGCCTGAGACGTTAAAAAGGAGCCGGTGCCGGCGGCGCACAGTGTGTTCAGGTTATACCAGACAGGTACGCCGTTTTTGAGCGCTATCGCCTTGGAATCCTGTCCGCCGATCTCGATGATAGAGGCAACGCCTGAATCATAATGCAGGGCAGACACCGTCTGTGCCGTCACTTCATTTTTAATAATATCGGCGCCCATAAGAAGCGCTGCTATCTTCCTGCCGCTACCGGTAACGCCTACACCATCTATCCGAAAATCCTGTTTGTGCGCTTCCTCTCTTATCCGATGTAGCGCCTGCTTAAGCGCCTTGATCGGCATTCCCGCGGTATCCAGGTAAACACTGGAGCGCAAATTCTTTTCTTCGTCCAGCACCGCCATCTTGACAGAGACCGAACCTATGTCAACTCCGAGGAAAAATTTCACCGAGCGTCCTTTCTCATCTTCACCATATCCGCAAACGACTCTATCCTGGTCTGCCAGTGTGTTTCCAGTGTCGCCTCATCTATACTCAGAAACAATACCGGCATATTATAGTCACGGCTTATACACTCCACTATAGGCTCAATGGCCGTTTCCGGATTGCACGCAAAAGGCTTAAGCATCACAACGCCGTCGTAGCCTTCCTCCGCATACTTAACCATTTTTACCAGGTTCTCGTTGGCATGGCCGCCAATCCTCGCAGGAAAATATTTGCCGGCTATCCTGCCATATCTGCTTACACCGCTTATACCGAACATGTCCTGGAAAAGCATTTCTAGATTCGTAGAAAGACACAGCCACCTATCCACAAACAGGCCCATACTTTGCAGCTTTTTGACTATATCCATATTGAGCGTACTTTCATTGCAGACATATACTTCGCCTATTATGCCTACCCTGGTATCTGAAGAAATATTTATTTTTTCTTCGACAGCGTCGAGCGCCTTTACTTTTTTAAAGAACTCCGCCATTGTCTTTATCAGCTTCAGCAATGATATATCCGGGAATATCCGTTTTATGTCGCGGTAAAATTTGAGCGGCCGGCGCACGCTCAAAGAACACATCCTGAAATCATAACCGAGATCCTTCATTATCCGAGCCTGCACAACGGCATAACAGCGCAAAATACACCAACCATACGTATTAGCCATAACGATCGTGTCGGCCCCGCCCTCCACCGCCTCGATCATAGTACCGAGAGTTATCTTGAACGGATAGCATATGTCGCCGGGCGAGTATCTGGTACCAAGTTCGATGGTACGTTTAGTTATAGGCGGAGGGTCGACAACTTCAGCGCCGAGTTCCCGGAAAAGCCAGGATAAAACTACGGTATATTGGCCGTATCGAGGAAATGATAATTTTGGTTTCATGCATTATCTTTCGAAAGCGATGGTAGGCGTAGCATTGATACCCACGAGTATGTCGCCATAAATAAACACACAGCTTGTGCAAAAGTTATACCCATAAATATAGGCGGGCTATCCACTCTAAAAAATTCGATGAAAAACCTACCGATGCAATATAAAAAAAGAGTTAGCAGGAAAGTCTTCCCCGGAATGTTTTTCCACCTTCCATATACAACTCTGGCTGTTAGATATACGGTAATAAGCAGAATGGCCTCATATATTTGCGTAGGATGCCTTACTATATTATCAACTAATTCGAATGTAACCCCAAAATACGAGCCTGTGGGCCTTCCATAACAGCAACCCGCCATAAAACATCCGACCCGTACAAAAGCCTGGCTAAATATAAGGAACGGCGCAAGGTAATCTGCTAAGGTCGGAAAATCTTTACGGGCAATTATCGAATAAACGGCAATCGCTATTATGTTAAATAGCAGGGCTCCAAAATAAGCAAATCCGTTTTTCATTGAAAAAATATTTGGAATCGTGAGTCTGTGATATCCTTGATACAGAATGATATGCAATATTCTTGAACCGAGTAAACCCATTATAAGAAATGTAAAACCGATGCACGCCAACGCCGTACGGCTCATTATAAAATCACGCGGTCTCAAATATATTATTAGCGCAATACAGATAAAAGCGCCGGAAAGAAGTAATACATGCCAACTCGAAATAGTTGCATTACATATGTTAATGTTCGGACACATTAGTACCCAATCGAACCATTTTGATCCATAGTAATAATACCTATATTTTCAAAATATTTTGTTGTTGCCAGGCACCCTTTACCTGTAGTTTGCGCGGTAGAATTAAATGTACCGATAAATGTGGTGGTCGTAGCGGAAACACTATACTCGAGGGATTCGGTATATCGGCCATTCATATATATATCTTTCATATAAACACTTAAAGGCCCGGCGGCCCATTGATTTTTATTTACGCTTACATAACTACCATACTCGATGTAATACAACTGTTCCGCCGTCCTGATAGTACCAAGTGTAACTATTGCTTCTGACTGTTTCGCTTTCTTTATATTCCCCGACATCATAGGAAGCGCTATTGCCGATAATATACAAATAATAATAATTACTATTAATAGTTCTATCATTGTGAAACCTTTTTCATTTATCATTGTCGCCTTCCGATCCAGGTATTTGTCGCCGCGTAGTGCCATTCGACTCCGGGAATTGCCGGACGGGAAGCGTAACTACCGCGAACTATCAACCTGTCCTGCGAACGCATCCTGGCAACCCACGGCGCGAACGCTTTGCCTGATTCATAGTTCCAGTGTATCTTCCTTAGTATCGCGAGATCCTCCGGCGGCATCATCGCCGGCTCAAAACCCAGTATATATTTCCACGGCGCCTTCGGGTTTTTAAAGAATGTCTGGTAGAAGACATTCATGTCGTCGCTGTATATTATGCCGCCCGGCTCAGGAAGCCATTCGGCCTGTTTCGGATCTTCCCGAGACAGGTATTCCGCGGTGAGGTTATAAGTCCATCGGCTGTTTACGTCGGAGCCGGCGGCCAGGAATAATACTGCCGATACGGCTACCGCTACCGCGGCTCTGCGCCATGACATGGGATCGAGAACTTCGGTAAATACGCCGTTAATCTCGGCCATTATCCAGAATATTGCCGCTGTCATGCCCCAGTCGGTCCAGAAACGGGACGCGAGAAACCCAAAAGCCCATCCCGTCACGGCAAGTATAAATATCGGGTTATCGATAACTTTTACGTCCCACTTGCCACGCGCCTTACGCCAGATAAGCATACTGAGGACAAGGAGCACGGTTATTGCATCGCCGCCAAACGGCTGGAACTCTCCGACGAGAAGGCGCCTGGCCTGCACATCTCCGAAAGCGAGCATCATATGGGTCAGTGTCTGTTTGAGAAAAAGATACGGATGGCCCGTGAGCGAAGCGCCGGCCAAAATACCTATGCTTACGCATATCGCGAAACGGAGCCCTGCGCGCCACTGCCGCGCGAGGAAGAAGCAGGCAACCGGCAACGCAAAAAGATACCAGCTGGCGTGTATCCACGTCGAGAGAGCGACAAGCGCGGTGATAATGCCCATAACGGCAAACGGCGCGCTCTTCTCTTTAAGACGCGGCCACAAGAAACAGAGCGTCAATATAACGGCCATCGTAAAGATATAGGGCCGTCCGAGGAAAAGCCGTATCATAAGATGCGGCGCGCAAACTACGACGGCCAGAAGCGCAACAAGCCATGCTTCGGGGAAATCAAGGAAAAATATAGGAATAATGCAGAACAATATAAATAAAGCCGTGACGGAAAAAAATACGAGAGTATCCGGGCCGCATCCTATTGCGCGCTGGACGGCGCCCAGGATAGCGTGCCAGCCCGGATGACTGTCCATTTTGAATTCCGGGCGCAGAACGAGTATTTGGTCCCACGCCTTGCCGGAAATGACTTTGGCTGAATGGCGCAGGGCGTCGTCGGGCGGCAAAAAACCGTAAGACATGACCTTAAGCGGTATGCATACGATAACCGCGACAGCGAGGCAAAAAACCACTACAGGGATGAACTCTCTTACGGCATCGAGCGCTTTATAGTTTTTTTGCGGCATAATCCCCTTTTAATTATAAGAGATAATATTACATTTATTTCGCCCCGTTGTCAATGTAGTTGACATGGGCGGCATTATCAATTAAAATGAAACGCACTACGAAAAAAATAGGAGAAAAAAACGACATGATAGAGTTCAAAAATAAAGTTCTTATTATAGGTTACGGTTCGGTATGTAAATGCGTGCTACCCATATTATTTAAACACGTCCGCATCCCTTATAAAAATGTAACGATAATCGATTTTGAAGATAAGCGCGAAGAACTGCGTGAATGGATCAGGAAAGGCATTACGTACCGCCGCGAAAAGATAACGCCCTCGAACATAACTCACGTCCTGGCTAAATATGTTTCGTCGGGCGGGCTTATAATAGACCTGGCGTGGAACATCTCCTGTATCGACATACTTACCTGGTGCCACAATAACCATGTACTTTATATCAACACCTCCGTCGAAGAATGGGACCCGTATACAAACATAGAAGCAAAGCCACCCCTCGAAAAATCGCTTTATTACAGGCATATGGAACTGCGCCAGGTAACGAGCAGTTGGGAAAACTCGGCGATTACCGCTATAGTCGATCATGGGGCGAACCCCGGACTCATCTCGCATTTTACGAAGAAAGGCCTTATAGATATAGCGGGTAAACTAATACGCGATAAAGCGGTTACCAAAAAAGACGCTAAAGAACTCGAAGGCCTTATGCGCGAAAAAGATTTCGCCAATCTTTCAATGAAACTCGAAGTTAAAACTATCCATTGCTCCGAACGCGACACTCAGGTCACAAACAGGCCGAAGGAAGTCGGCGAGTTCGTCGGAACCTGGTCGATCGAAGGCTTGAGGGAGGAAGGCATATCACCGGCTGAGATGGGATGGGGCACTCACGAAAAGATGCTTCCACCATTCGCCAACGCGGCAAGTTACGGCCCCGGCAACCAGATATTTATTTCACAGATGGGTATGAACACATGGGTCCGCTCCTGGGTTCCTGGTTATGAAATTATTGGCATGGTCATAAGGCATGGTGAAGCGTTCTCGATATCGGAGAAGCTTACCGTCTGGAAAAACGGAAAGCCCATATACAGGCCGACAGTCCATTACGCCTACATGCCATGCAATGAAACACTAACTTCACTCTACGAACTTCGCTGTAGAAACTACGACCTCCAGCCAAAGCTCCGCATAATGTCGGACGAGATAACCGGCGGTGAAGACATCCTCGGCGCGCTCATAATGGGACACAAGTATAATTCGTGGTGGACCGGGAGCGTTCTCAGCGTAGATGAATCAAGAAAACTCGTCCCCCACCAGAACGCGACAACGATGCAGGTCGCTATTGGCGTCGTCTCCGCTACAACGTGGATGATAGAAAATCCGCACAAGGGCGTCTGCGTGCCCGACGACCTGCCTCATGATTACATACTGGATATAGCAAAACCGTATCTTGGGAAGCTGGTGTCGCAACCTTACAACTGGACGCCGCTCACCAATTACAGGGCATTCTTTAAGGAGAATCCAAACTCCTCGCTCGATACGAAAAACCTCTGGTGCTTCAAGAACTTCATGTTCAGGGATTAATCATGGAAGAGATAAACTTACCGGAATTAAAAAAGATCGCGGAAAAGAACGGTACGCCCGTATTGGTAATAGATCACGAGAAGATACGGCAGAACTATAAGGAGTTTCGCGAAGCTCTGCCGCGCATACAGGCCTATTACGCGGTCAAGGCTAACTCCACCCCGGAGATCGTGGAAACACTCTATAAGCTGGGCGCGAGTTTCGATGTCGCCTCGTTCCCGGAGTTCCGCATCGTTTACGAGAATATAAAGAATATGCCCTCCAAAGAGCGGCAGGATTTCATCTGGGACAAGATAATTTACGCCAACACGATAAAACAGGTCGAGACATTGCGTGAGCTCGACGTATATAAGCCGCTCGTTACCTTCGATAATCCCGAGGAATTGAAGAAGATAGTAAAAGACGCGCCGCACGCAGGGCTCGTCTTACGCATACGCGTCCCGAACACCGGATCGATGGTCGAGCTTTCATCAAAGTTCGGAGCGGATCCCAGTGAAGCGGTAGACCTGATAATAGAAGCGTTCAAATCCGGGCTTGTGGTCGAGGGTATAAGTTTTCACGTCGGAAGCCAGTGTAATAATTTCGAAAATTATATGCAGGCTCTGCAAATGTCGTCGGACATAATGAGAGAGGCCGCATCGCGCGGGCACAAGATAAACATATTGGACATAGGCGGCGGCTTCCCGGTCAGATATAACAGCAAAGTGAAAGCTTTCAAGACCCTGGCTCGCAAATTAAATACCGAGATAAACAGGTTATTCCCAAAAGATATCGAAATACTCGCGGAGCCCGGACGGTTCATGGTGGCCAATGCCGGTACACTTGTAGCCAAGGTCATAGGAAAGGCTATCCGCGACGAGAAGACGTGCTACTACATAGACGATGGCATCTATCACACCTTCTCGGGGATCCTTTTCGACCACTGCACCTATCCTCTGAAGGCGTTCAAAGATGGCGAGACAAAAGTATCGGCCGTATTCGGGCCGACCTGCGACGCACTCGATACCATATCTATCGCCGAGGAGCTTCCGGAGCTTGAGATAGGCGATCTGGTCTACGCGGAAAATATCGGGGCATATTCAATAGCGTCTTCGACATACTTTAATGGCTTCCCGCCGGCAAAAGTAGTGCATATCAATAAATAACATCCGTCATTGCGAGCGAAGTAATACATTAAAAAAGCTATGGCTTTAAGCCATAGCTTTTTTAATTTGGTAGCGGGGGTCCGATTCGAACGGACGACCTTTGGGTTATGCTTACCACTACAGCTTTCGCTGCCTCCGAGCTATCGGAGTTTGTAGTCCGGACTATACCTTCATCCTATATGCTATCAGGATGCCTGCCGTCTAGTCTCTACACCTTCCCGCCGGTATTCTGACGGGCTTGGCTCGGTATTACCATTTCAGGCTTCACCGAGTTTGACAGGTTTTCATTTAGCCGTTACCGGCTAAACAGCCCTTGGACAATAATTCCCATCGCTCTTTATACATCGCCGATCTAGGTTTACGTTGCCGCTTCTTCGTCTCTACCAAGCTGATACCGCTCTTATAGGTAGAAAATTCAAAAAACGGGATAACGTAAAATTTTTCCAACCGCTCGATGTACACTATTGCAAAGTCAAAGTCGTTTTCGCCATAACGCGATCTTAACATACGCCGGCGATTCGTCTTTGTCCTGCGGGTATCGACAGTATAACTACCATTGTAATACCACGCGCTCTTCACCTGTATTTTTAGAAGCTTCCCACCTACATCGAGTGCAAGATCATAGGGCAATCTATCCCCTACCGGCCTTAGCACTCTGAAGCCTCTTTTGAGTAGCGCGGTTACAACGGCAGACTCTGCAATATCAGCTTTGAGCTTTGTGTCCATAACTTGAGCCCAACGAGCTACCAGGCTGCTCCACCCCGCAATGTAATTTTATTATAACAAAATACGTCGGAGTATTGCAACTCTTATTATTTATTATTTCCTGACCGAAACCTCTTTCATGACGATCTCGCCTTTGCGGACTAAGCCCATTTTCTCCCGGGCCTTCTTCTCCACGTAATGGATATCCGTCTCGAGCAGTCTCTTCTCTTCAGCCAGCTGGGCATTCTCGATCTTCAGGCTTTCTATCCGCTCCTCGAGCTTACTATTCTTGTAGCGCAGTTCCTGATACTTCGCAAATGGCGGCAGAAATATAACAACCAACACGCCGAGGATGATATAGAATTTAAACGATCCTACCTTTTTCTTCCCCATATCTCCTTGCCGTACACCGCTTTCTTGCCCAACTCTTCCTCTATGCGAAGAAGTTCGTTATATTTGCAGATCCTGTCCGTTCTGCACACGGAGCCGGTCTTTATCTGCCCGGTATTCATCGCGACCACAAGATGCGCTATCGTCGTATCTTCCGTCTCACCGGAGCGGTGTGAAACGACGGAGGTGTAGCCGTGCTTTTTCGCCAGATCCATCGTATCGAGCGTTTCGGTAAGGGTGCCTATCTGGTTTACTTTTATAAGGATGGAATTTGCGACTTTCTTCTCGATGCCCATGCGCAGACGCTTCACATTCGTGACGAAAAGGTCATCGCCGACCAACTGTGTCGTCTTACCGAGCCTATCGGTGAGCGCCTTCCAGCCGGCCCAATCGTCTTCCGCCAGGCCGTCCTCTATCGATACGATCGGATATTTCGCAACCCAGTTCGCGTAGAACTCGACCATGTCTTCAGCCGAATTTTCCTTTTTCTGTTCGGCTTCGAGGGTATATTTACCGTTCTCGTAAAAGGAACTCGACGCGGGATCGAGCGCTATGCATATATCTTTGCCGGGCTTATAGCCGGCCTTCTCTATCGCCGCTAAGATAACCTCTATCGCTTCATCATTCGATTTCAAGTTCGGCGCGAATCCGCCCTCGTCCCCGACAGAGGTCGAGAGTTTCTTGTCGTGCAGTATCTTCTTTAAATTATGAAATACCTCGGCCCCCCATCTGAGCGCCTCGGCAAAAGAATTCGCGTTGACAGGCATTATCATGAACTCCTGCAGGTCGACATTGTTGTCGGCATGCAGTCCGCCGTTCAATATATTCATCATAGGTATCGGTAATATCTTCGCCTTGTCTCCGCCGATATACCTGTATAAAGACATCCCCTTCGATACCGCGCAAGCCTTTGCCGCGGCAAGCGACACGCCCAATGTAGCGTTCGCGCCAAGACGCGCTTTATTCGGAGTACCGTCCAGGTCTATCAAAAGTTGGTCGAGCTCGCCCTGTTTCAGGGCGTCTTTTCCTTTGATCGCCTTCTTTATCTCACCGTTGATATTAGCTACGGCCTTCAACGTGCCCTTCCCCATATAACGCGTCTTATCGCCGTCGCGCAACTCCACCGCCTCGTGCTCGCCCGTCGATGCGCCGCTCGGCACCGCCGCGCGGCCGAACGAACCGTCGTCCAAAAGTATGTCGACCTCAACCGTAGGATTGCCCCTGGAATCCAGTATCTCGCGCCCTATTACATCTTTAATAGCAGTTTTCATTTTCTTACTACACGCCTCCCTTTTATCTTTAACTTTCCCTCGACGAACAATTTTATCGCTTTCGGATAAATTTTATGCTCCTCGGCATGCACACGCCGAAGAAGCGTCTTCTCGGTATCGCCGTCTTTTATCTCTACGGTTTTCTGCAATATTATCGGCCCGTTGTCAAGTTTCTCGTCGACGAAATGGACCGTCGGGCCGGTAACCTTTGCGCCGTATTCCAGCGCGTCTTTTATTCCGTGTGTCCCTTTAAAGGACGGCAAAAGTGACGGATGAATATTTACGATACGGTTTTCGTACTCTTTGATGAAATACCCGCTCAAAAGGCGCATATAACCGGCAAGCACTACAAGACCCACCTTCTTCGCCCGTAATGCCTCTATGATCTTCCTGTCAAAAGCCTCGCGCGTATCGAAATCTTCAGGATCCAGAACGAGTGTATCTATCCGGGCTTTACCGGCGCGCTGAAGCGCGAACGCGTTCTTATTATCACTCACAACAAGCGCTATCTTCGCGGGTATATACCCCGAGCGGACCTTATTGATGATAGCCTGGAGATTGGAACCGTTGCCCGAACATAAGACAGCGATATTCACCCGCGCACCTTCTTCTATTATATTAACGACTTTATCTTGCTCTCGATCGCTTCTTTCGAATTTACGCCGGTGATCCTGGCGGCCTCTTTGCCGTCCTTGAAAAGGACGAGCGTCGGTATATTCATTATGGATAATTCCGTCGCTATCTCGGGGAATTCATCGACGTTCGACTTCATCACTTTGAGCTCACTTCCCATCTCATGAGCTATCCGCTCCACCGACGGGGCAATGATCTTGCAGGGCATACACCACGGCGCCCAGAAATCGACAAGCACCGGTTTTAACGACCTCAAAACCTCTTCCTCAAAACTCTCCTGAGTTAACTCCAACATCTTTACCCTACCCCCTATTTTCTGCAACATTATAAAGGCTGGTTTTTTGCAGGATCCGGCCTATTTGCAAATGATGCTTGAAGCCATATTATAAAGCTTATCACGCCATCTTTCAAGCCTGATATTCATTGACAATCGCAAGCAGGTATTGTATCTTATATTCAAACGAGGTAACTATGGCACAAAATCAAATAAATTGCTGCGAATCATGCCAGGTATATTGGACCTGCGAGACCAAATGGTACCGCGGCGAAAAGGGCGAAGAGAATCTCTGTTGCCCCATCTGCAATTACTTCATCACCTGCACCGAAAAGGCTAAAGCCTCGAAGTGTCATGGCGCGAAGAAGTAATCAGCCGCACCACCCCGCATATAAAGTATACGAAACCTACTGATATTATTATCCAGAATCTGTCTATGAATTTCGCCGCGTACGCGGCTACGAACATAAACACGAGAAATGCCAGGTGTATCACAGCCTCGAGCGAACTAAATATCCTCCCCCTGACCTCTTCGGGCATAGTTTCGTGAGCCAGCGTATTGGTCGTAAGCATTATCGGACTCACTGCCGCGCCGAGTAACCCTATGAGGATGCCACCCAGGAAAATACTGGGATGATGATTCACCACTATCGTAAATACTATTATAGCCAGCCCGGTCGCGATGAAACTTAAATGTATCGCCTTCTGTCTTGAAAACTTCTGGCAGAATTTACCATAAAGCATCGACCCGATAAGAAGCCCGCCCACAAGGAACATCCCTAAAAACCCGAGATCTCTGGTCGAAGTACCGAACGCGCTCTGTATAAATACGATTATGACGCACGATATCGTGCCGATGCCGGCCATGAGGAGAAAAAATACGTAAACCACGAACCGCATCTCTTTATATTTCGTAAGATACCCCAAGCCTTCTTTTATTTCACTGAATATCGTCCGCCTGAGCGAATTATCGATAGCCTGCCCGGTCACGGCCAGGTCTTCCCTGACATCCGCGGCAAAAGAACGATTCGCTATCATCGCTATGAGCGCGGCGGATAAGAAGAAGGTGAGGCTATCGATGTAGAAACCGCCTATCGCCCCGATAAACGCTATATTCACTATCACACCGGCCACGACGAGTCCGACGACGTTACCTATCATATGAGTCGCGTCATTGAGCGTATTGGCTACGAGCAGTTTATCTTTAGGAACGAGTTCCGGTATGAGCGCCATCTTCGATGGTATAAAGAAACGCGCTATCGAGAATATCAGGAATATGGCAAGATATACGAGGAGTATCTGGTTGGCGCGGATGAATAGCGGTATTAAGAGCACCAGGGTGCCCCTCAATATGTCCGATATCACCATTATCTTGCGACGGTCGAGCCTGTCGACCCACGCTCCGGCTATGGGGCCTACGACAAATACCGGGATTATTGTAAAAGATATGAGTTTGGCCAGCGCCATCTCGGAACCGGGATTACGCTGGTAAACGAGCGCTACGAGCGCCATCTGGTTTAAGCGATCCCCGAAATTGGATATCACCTGTCCGAGCCAGAGAAAAAAGAAGTTTTTGTTTGTAAGTACGTCCCGAAAGTGCGTCATCTATATTATTTTTCCGTCTGAAGCCGTGGCATCGATGCCCGGAGGGGACTTGTGCCACTTATACCCGCCTGCGGCATCCTGATATCCCCTGTCGAAAAGTCGTCTCATCGCCTTTGGATCGAACATCTCCTTGTTATTCTGTACAAAATCGGAAGGAATGAACGCGAGATTGTAATCGGTACCGCGCTGTCTGGCAAACGTGTATATCCTGTACGCGTCGCCGATGCCCTGCGAATCGATGATCGCATCAAATGATCTCTGGGCGAGCGATATCAGGTTATCGTCCACTCTCTTATACACCGGTGTCATGTAGCCGTTGCGTATCACATAGATTTTGCCTTTGATCTTGGCAGGATTTATACCCAGACCTTTCGCGGCATGCGCCATACCCTCTAAAAGGTTATAGGTAGTAAATACCTGAGTAAGCGTTCCGCCATCAACGTGAATCTCATCGTATATTTTCCCGTCCACTTCAACATGAAATACAGACGGCGGGAATATCATCGGTATTGCGGCCGAAGCAACAATAACCTTGCGGAATAATTCCACATCACCCCTGCATGCTATGACCCCCATATCCCATATAACAAAACGTTGTGTGTCAAGATTGGCTGTGCCTACAAAAAGACGCCGCCCCCGCCTGTGCTGAACGGCTATTTTATCCAATATGTCCTTATTAACCATTTTCGCTATCGTCCTGGCGAGCGGCGCGTTACTTACCAGGGAATCTCCAAATAACGCCATGAGCGGAGGCTTGAGCCCGATAACGTCCTTCGTCGACATGTTCGTATAACACATTTCCAATTCATCGTCATAATCTTTGCCCAGGAAAACGAATGGAGCTATGATGGCCCCGGTGCTTACCCCTGTTATGACTTTAAATAACGGACGCGTTCCAGCCTCCGACCAACCCTTCAATAACCCGGCGCCATAAGCGCCGTTAGCGCCGCCGCCTGATATGGCAAGAAGCACGTATTCTTTTGTGCCGTCGCGGCCGGTCGGAAAATCTTTAGGGTCCTCCTCTTTGACCGACATCAGCAAGTTCTCCTGCAATGCCGTCTTAGTCTCGCCCTGCATTATGCGTATCCCGTCCACATTGCTGATCCTGGCCTTCATAATAAGATCGGGAGGCACAGGATGACGTATCGTTGCGCATCCGGAAGCGGCAAAAAATAGAGAGGTGGAAATGAGGAGTGAGGGTATTACCTTCTTCATAGTAATGACCTTTTCGGTATGCTTATTTGTAGAATAGGACTCGCAATCAACCCGCAAACTACCATGTGCTTCGTAGCACCAATTAACTTTGTTGTAATCTCTACGAAGCCTCATCCCGTCTCACTATAATAGCGGAGTAGGATGGAGCTGGCGAATGGATTCGAACCATCGACCTGCGGTTTACGAAACCGCTGCTCTACCAACTGAGCTACGCCAGCACGCGTATTCTTACTCAAACAATTCAATGCGCATAGCAGTCTCTCCGAAGCTCGACTCTTACCTAACTGCCTTAAGAGCGAAGGAGGACCAACTGCCCCGCCATCTGTCTTACTCATGGCGGGGTCCCGCCCCCTGTTTTACTCCGGGCGGGAAGCTACGCCAGCACGCGTATTCTTACTCAAACAATTCAATGCGCATAGCAGTCTCTCCGAAGCTCGACTCTTACCTAACTGCCTTAAGAGCGAAGGAGGACCAACTGCCCCGCCATCTGTCTTACTCATGGCGGGGTCCCGCCCCCTGTTTTACTCCGGGCGGGAAGCTACGCCAGCCTGAAAATTTACGAAGTAAATTTTCGCTCCGAAGCCTGCTGGAAAATTATCGAAGAGAATTTTCCAGCGCTTAGGCGAGGAGCAAAAACATTACTACCTTTGATTTGCGCCTGCAATGCTTATGCGAGGGGCAACTTCCCCAAAAGCGCCAAGAATTTTCCAGCGCTTAGACTAGATGCGAATTATAACCATGAGAATTATATCAAATTTTGCAACGTGTGTAAATGGAAGGTTTAGTGGGTTCATTCATGATGTCCGCCTTCATCTCCGAATGAAGGCTCATCGGTATGGCTGTAGGAAGGCTCGAAACTTTCATTGTCATCGGACGGGCGCTCACCTTCCGCGCTCGCCCAGCTCGGCATGGCTTCAGGAATGTTTCCAGTGGCGACCTGCTGAACATTATCCTCACCGGTATTCTTGGCTTCATCGGCATAGATATTGATAGCTAACAGCAAACAGATAATCGTCAATAATAGCTTCATCTTATTTCTTCTCCGGCGGCGTTACTTTATAAGCCGCTTCATTACGAGATGGCTTCGATTATGCCTTTTTCTTAAAAGCACTGCTTATAAGGATGCCCAGCGAGGCGAAGATGATATCTATTATGGACAATATAATACCTATCCCCGATTAATTTGATTAACTGATTACAAGTTATCGCAAACACTTTTCCAGTCATCTTCTTTCCATAGGAGATTGCCTGTATTAAATAGATACCCTTTATCGTGTGAAAATTCACCGATCCCTTCAAACTGAACTTTCCCTTTATCCGGCAATTCTTCTTTGGTTTTTACTGTATCGAGATCACCGGGATTTATCGGGCCGTTCCATTGGTGAATTTTGAAATGCATCCTGCCCTTGCTTCCTGAATATGACAGGTTTGAATATTTATCTGTCTTACGCACAAACCCGCATATATAAGCAGGGATAGGCTTGAAAACAGGTAATTTATCATATATGATGCCCGATTCTTCTTTGGTAAGGCTTCCCATATCTTCACCACGCTTGAGAACTTTATCTTTAAACACGCTTATTTTTTTGAAGAAAGCAAGTAAGTGATCTCTCCCGGCGCCTACTTTGACAAGAACGTGAATATCAGAGTGATTAAATTGATCGCCGGGTATATCCATCCAAATACCGTTCCATTTTGTAGTCTTCACAGCTATATTAAGCCGGGGAGTATGGGCCTGTCCGCCTGCTCTTTTTACCTTGTGAATATCCATAGGCAGATATTCTTCTAACTTACCGACTTCGTGTCCAAGTTCAGCATCAATATTGCATTTCTTTTTTAGAAAAAGAACGAAGGCGTATTCTCCGAGATATCCCCTTGTCATATCCGCCCATAACTGGCCCAAATCTCTTTGCCTGCTACTTCCATAATCAGTCGGAGCAGTCGTGCCTAAAATTTTAAGCGCATCTATGCACATTCTTGCATAACCATCTTCGTCGATCATAACGCAATTAGGCAGAAATCTTTCATTGAGCCATTGCTCTGCGGTAAAAGTCTCGGTAATCTCACTGCCAAATTCAGCTTTTTGCAAAATCTTCAATGCATCATCACTGTCAACGCCGAGCCGAGCTTCGATGGTCTTTAATATATCGGCTAATGCCATACTCATACCGCTACTTTCTGCAAAAGTTCCTCTTCGAATAAGTCGGTCTCAATATTTATATTCGCTTTTACCGATGGATAATCAATCCCTGCGAATGTTTTTAATACAGCTTTGAATATTTCGACTGACATTTTTGGAGGCACCGCCATACCGATCTGGCGCCTGACGCTTTCCTTCGATCCTTCAAATATGAAATCATCCGGGAAGGATTGTATTCTTGCCCGCTCTCTGTTTGTTAATGCGCGGGGCTCGCTCCAATGATAGCCGTGCGTTCCGCCTCCTCCGCTACCTGTCAGGGTATATGAAGGTCTGTCGGGATGCAACCGACGGTAAATCTGACTCAATTTTGCGCCTTTTACATTCAATTTGAGATGATCCGGCAGGTTTGCAGTCCAGGCGTTTTGACCCGGCTTGGTATGTTTGAGGCGTTCGACTACGATGGCAGACTGCGTCGTCTTGTCACTATTTGGCGCATCCGGACTTATGGGAGGATTTTCGATCGCTTCACGCGCAGTGATATATTTTTGCACCGTTGTGGGCGCAGGCACTTTATAGACGAGACCGAGCCCTTTATCGATACCAACAATAATTATACGATGCCTGAATTGCGGTACACCATACTCTTCGCATTTATATAGATGCGCTGTCAGATTATAGCCACGACCGGCCTCTTGCAGATCGTTAAGAATTTTTTTGAACGCGAGGCCATTATTGGCGCTTGCTATACCTCCAACATTTTCCGCAATAAAAAATTCGGGCTTGGAATGATCCAGGATGGTAAGACCGTATGTGTATAGCGGACCAAACTCGCCCTGAAAACCCTTTTGTTTTCCTACAAGGCTGAAATCATTACATGGAAATCCATACGCAAAGGCATTAACTTTTGGAAGGGATAAAAGATCGAGCTCTCTCACATCATCACATATTACTATTTCTGGCTTGTCAGGGTAGATATTCCGTCGGTACGTAGCGCAGGTATCTTCATCGTAGTCATTTGCCCACTTATGGGATATGCTGTAAACGGCATCTTTAGTCTCAATCTTCGCTTGCGATGCCCCAAAAGCTAACCCGCCGGGCCCGCAAAACAATTCTCCGAGTTCAAATACCATATGTTTTTTATGCACCATATACCTCTTATATATTTATATTATATCATCGGTAATGGACCGGAGCAAGACGAATGGCAGATATGAAAATAAAAACAGGTAATAATAATTTGTTAGTAACTGAAAAGATCTTTGAGTGAGTAATTTTTTGCCGCGGCTCTATTTATCGCCCTTAGGATCTTGAGCTTGACATTAGGCGTCAACCGCCTGCCCTTGACAGCCCGCGAAACCATCTTATGCGTTATCTGCTCCGTCGAGGCGGCCACTATATCATGAGCTTTCAACTTATACTGCGCCATGATACCGGCCATAGGCTGTTCCCCCAACGCTCTTTCCATATTATTCGCCATCTCTACTATCTACTTACAGTCCCTAATATCGGCTGTTGTCTTTAAGCTGTTTTTCCAATTCTTCGACTTTTTTCTTCAATTCTATTATCCGTATTTCCCTGTCGGTCACGGCGGTAGTAAATATTTCCAACTGGTTTACCTTATCGCGTAATTCGTCCAATATCTTCTTGCGCTGGGCGATGTCCCTGCCGCTACCACACAGGCCTACTATTCTTCCGGAAGGATCTTTGAGCAGTGAACTGGCGAATTCATACATGACGTAGGAGCCGTCCTTGGCGACAACCCGCGCTTCAACTTTCGCAAACCCCGCTGTCCATACTTTTGCAATGGCCGCGGCCAGGATATCTTTATCTTCCGGGGCAATAAAATCTACGGGGCTTTTTAAGGCTATTTCTTCATTACTGCAACCGGTTACCTTCACAAAAGCATCGTTCCATAATAAAAACCTGCCGGTTGAATCAATCACATAAACAGCGTCCTGCAAAGTATCCAATATACTCCTGTACAGCGCATTGGATTCTTTCAATAAATACACGGCCTCCTCGCGCACCAACACATTTTTCCCATTATTCGCGTGTTTATTTTGATTTGGCACGGTTTCACCTCACTTGCGGTTATGTTCGCGTTTTCTCAGTAAGCTAACTTTCACACTTCATCGGTAAATATGCCTGCCACTCGTCCGGATTGCCCGTTTTATACCATTTCTTATACGCGGCTATATAATAACATAACCCTTTTATGTTGCCGCCATTCCATCGTGAACCATAAATCCAACCATCAGTAGCTGATGATAGGCAGTATGTAAACTCCCTTGAATTAGCGCTACTATAGATATCGACCCCCAAAATATCTCTAATCTCCGAGGTAGAAACATCTCCGGCATTTGTGGGGACAGTCCACCATGTTGTCACAAAATATTTTCCATTGTTTATATAATACTTCTCCTGAGCAATCCTAAGAAGTATTATCGTTTCATACACATCTGTCAGCTTAGCTTTTATTATCATGCCCCGCATCATCGGGACTGCTACTGCGGCAAGGACGCCGATAATTACCATGACCATTGTAAGTTCTACCAATGAAAAACCTTTTGAGATATGCCTCATTCAAAAATCCTTTTATTATATTTAATCCTACAAATCATAATGTAGTCGCATTCGACTAAACAAGCTAACTTTCACACTTCATCGGTAAATATGCCTGCCACTCATCTGGAGACCATGTTTTATACCATTTTTTATACATGGCTATATAATGACATAATCCCCTTATATTACCCGCATTCCATTTAGCGCCGTAAATCCAGCCCTCAGTAGCTGAAGTGAGATAGTATGTAAACTCTAAATTGGCGTTAGCATAAACATCTACTCCGAGATTATTCTTAATCTCCGCAGTCACGATATCTCCTGTCGCGGGATTTGTCCACCCTGTTGCCACAAAATATTTTCCACTATCTATATAATACTTCTCTTGTGCGGTTTTGAGAGCTATCATTGTTGTATACATATCAGTCAGCTTAGCTTTTATCACTACTCCGCGCAACATCGGAACTGCTATCGAGGAGAGTATCCCGATTATTACCACGACTACTAAAAGCTCTATCAGCGTAAAACCTTTTAGATCGCATCTCATCCTAAAATCTCCACTAAGATAAACTAATTTTCTTACCTGCCGCCAAGTTATTAATTTTATCTTATAATGCCTGTTTCAAAAAATATCCTTTGAGATATTCCGTTTCCGGGATGGCCCGCACGATCGGGTGATCCTCGGCCTGATGACATCGCTTGAGTATGGTAAACTTCTTCCCCGCGGCGGACTCGGCGTCTTTAAGGACTTTCGCGAATTGCGCATTGGGCATATTGTGTGAACAGGAGAACGTCGCCAGTATCCCACCGTCGGAGAGCGCCTTCATCGCGAGGACGTTGAGCTCGCGGTAGCCCCGCGACGCGCTCGCAAGCGACTGGCGGCTCTTTAAAAAAGAGGGTGGGTCGAGTATTATTATGTCGAATTTCTCTCCCGAGGCGTTAGCTTCTTTTAGGAAATTGAACGCGTCGGATTTTTTAAACTCCGTCCTGTCGGAGACACCGTTTATCCCGGCATTTTCCCGGGCGAACGAAAGCCAGTCCTCTTTTATATCCACGCCGAGGACACTCTGCGCGCCGAACACCGCGGCGGTGACGCTGAAACCGCCCGTATAGCAGAACAGGTCCAGTACCCGTTTACCCTTTGCCACATTTTCAAAGGCAAGCCGCGAGCGCCGTTGGTCGAGGTAAAAACCGGTTTTATGCCCTCCGAGGATATCGACTAAAAATTTCGTCTTCCCCTCAAATATCTCGACTATCGCCTTCCCCTCATCCCCCCACCATCCCGTAATGTCCTTTAAATCCTCTATCTTTCTAAAAGAAGATACGCTCTTTTCGTATATATACTTCGGTTTCAATACATCGTCGATAACATCCACTACCTGAGGTTTCAGTTTCTCCATCCCGAGCGTAAGCACCTGGAAGACGGCAGTGTCATTATAAACGTCGACGATAAGCCCGGGCAGAGAATCGGCCTCGCTAAAAACGGCGCGGTACGCGTTGGTGACTGAAAGCGTTGCGCGGCGTTTCTCGAGTGCGGAAGCTAAGCGCTTGCGAAGGAATTCGGTATCGATGGGCTCATCGATAAAAGTGAGAAGGCGGATTATGAGTGCAGTTTTGGGATTATAGTAGCCGCGGCCGATAAATTTACCCGTACTATCTGTTACGGAGGTGATGTCGCCGGGTTTAATGGACGGGTCGGGTTTCAATATCTGGGATTTGAATATCCAGGGATGTCCCGGCTTTACCACGCCTTTTTTCCCCGTCCTGAGCTGGACATTCTTCCGTGTACTCATAGCCACCCGCACATGGCAAAAGCCGCTATAGTCTTGGCATCGACAATACGGCCTGCCCTGAAAAGCTTGCGAATCTCGGAACGTGTAAAGATACGGCTTTCGATGATCTCATCTTTCTCGGCCGTATGCGCTACTTTACGCAACCCCTCAGCCTTGTACATTGATATGCATTCGGTTGAATATCCTGGGACGGGGAATATTCTGCCCAGGTATGTAAGTTTTTTGGCGGAAAATCCCGTCTCTTCCACTATTTCGCGGCGCGCGCACGCCATCGGCTTCTCACCGCGGTCGAGAGTACCAGCCGGAAGCTCATATATGTAAGCATCAATCACAGGCCGGAGCTGTTTTAACATTATTACCCTGTTTTTATCGAGGAAAGGCACTATGAGGGCCGCGCCGGGATGTTTTATAGTCTCGAGGGTGGCGACATAACCATTCGGCAGGCGCACTTTTTTAACCGCTACATTGATAAGTTTACCCTTAAACACGATTTTATTATTCATCTTTGCCATTTCTAAAAAATATGTTATACTATTTTTCCATTGCCGAGGTAGCTCAGCGGTAGAGCGCTGCCCTGAAAAGGCAGGCGTGGCGTGTTCGACTCACGCCCTCGGCACCATTTTTCTACTTATACTCCGCCCCGCACATCGATTCCACATAATGCTCCGCACTGAAAGCGGCCGTAGCGCCATCGCCGGAAGCGGTAATAACCTGTCGAAGTAGTTTTTTGCGCACATCCCCGCATGCGAATATCCCGTCGATCGATGTCCGCATATCGGGATCTGTTAAAATGTAACCTTTTTCGTCCATCGCAATAACCCCTGAGACCATGGCAGAATTAGGCGTCGTCCCGATGAGGACAAATACGCCGTCAGCCTTAACCTCGCTGTGCTTCTCCGTCTTAACGTCTTTTATGCCGATGGATTCGACTTTGTCTCGCCCGATTATATCCACAGCTACGGAATTCCACTTCACTTCTATCTTCTTATTGGCGAATGCCCTTTCCTGCAATATCTTCGTGGCCCGGAGTTTATCCCTGCGATGAATAATGGTTACTTTAGCGGCGAACTTCGTAAGAAATAACGCGTCTTCCAGCGCCGTATCGCCACCGCCTACAACAATAACCTCTTTACCTCTGAATAACGGGCCGTCACATGTCGCGCAGTAAGAGACACCTCTGCCGCCCAGCTCCTTCTCCCCAGGGATGTTCAGCGTATTCCACCTGGCGCCCATCGCAAGTATTACAGCGCGCGCCGAGACTCCGGCGCATTCCGCAAGTTCGACACCAAAAGCGCCGCCCCTCGCCGGTGCCGGCGAAATGGCCCGCGCCTCGGACATCCGCACCTCGAGGCCGAAACGCTCGGCTTGCTTCAGCATCCATTCAGCAAGGTCCGGCCCCTTTATCCCGTCGGGAAATCCCGGATAGTTCTCGATCGTGTCCGTAACTAATATCTGCCCGCCGCAGAGCGACTTCTCGACCAAAAGAGTCTTCATCCTCGCTCTACACGCGTATAGCGCGGCCGTCAGCCCCGCCGGACCTCCGCCTATTATCACTATATCGTAATAATTATCGCCTACCATTAAACTCCCGATTTAAGATAGAACCTGCCGTAATAATAATCTGTCAGGTTTAAACCTTTCGCGGTGAGGCGTTTTCTCCTGGCCCTGCGCTTTGACGCCTGTTTCTGTTTCATTTGACGCTGGCTTCTCAACCCCATTTTATTCCTTCCTCCTTTTTTATGCTACCTTCTTGCCGTGTGAATGAACAACAAAAGCCCGAACACAAAGAATACCACGTTCGGCAACGATACGCCCAAGACCGGGTTGATGGCCCCTCTCAAAGCCATCGCGATACCGCCCAGGAAAGCGCCCCAATATATGGCGAAGAGCAGAAGGCTTATTCCGAATCCTATCGACTTTTCACTCCTCTGCGCCTTTATGCCGAGCGGTATCCCCATAAGTATCAGAACGAACGACGCTATGGACATATTGACCTTTTTGTATATCTCGACATAGAGAGGCGTCGTCTCAACGCCCTGCTTTTTAAGCTTTTCTATCTCGGCGGTAAGCTCGGTTACGGTCATCTCTCTGACCTTCTTATCAAGCTTCTCCTTCTTCATCATCTTCGAAACGTCGATCGTCATATTATACGTTTTAAAGTTCAGCTTGTAAAAACTATCCGGCTCCGTCGGGGACGGCTCTTCGCTCGTACCGTTGAAGAGCTTCAGCTCGACGATACTCGTGCCCGGCCGGGTATTTATCTCGCCCGACTCCGCCACGATCGTGCGCGTAGTCTTACCTTCCTGCGGCTGGTATATCCTGATATTCCTGAACTTGTTGCCATGTATCTCGTATATAAATATGACATAGTTGCCGAAGCCGCGGATAAAGGTCCCTTCCTCCAGGGCGGCGGCAGGATTTTTCATACCTATCTCTTTTATCACTCTGCGCGAGGCGAACGAGGCATTCGGCGAAACCTGGTCATTCATGAAGAACGCAAGGAAACTGAATATTATACCCAGTATCAACAGCGGTGAAGACACCCGCGCTAAACCTATGCCGCTTGCCTTTATCGCGGTCAACTCCCCGTCGCCGGATAGACGCCCGAAGGTAAGAATGACCGCTGTAAGCGCCGCTATCGGGAGCGTGAAAGATAGAAGCCACGGGATGAGGAACAGGAAGAGCTTCAGCACCGAAAATATATCGACGCCCTTATTTATAACAAGATCGGCCAACTGTATAATATTGCCAACCAGGAGGACAAAGGTAAATACGATAAGCGATAGAAGGAAAGAGTGAAAAAATTCCTTCAGTATGTAGTCTCTTAACATTTTCATATTTATCTTTTTACGAAAGCGTATCTTTCAAAAAGTAGAAGATATCTTTCCACATATAAAATGCGAAATACTCCCATACGGGTGGAAATATCTTCCTCACCTCGTAGTCCACATAATCACCGTATACTTTCACAACCGTATAATGCAAAAACGCGCCTGCCGACGAAGGGATCTGAGTGGGCATCCCGCCGCCGCCGCAGGTAACATACCTTACGCCGCCGAAAGTCTTCTCCTTAGAGATGTGTTCATGGCCGGAAAACACCATATCGACTTTGCTCTTTTCGCACAGCTTCATGAAGCGGTACGACCACGGGCTTAGCTCCGGACGGTACCACGACTGAAAATACGGCGCGAAAGGCGGCTTGTGCATTATTATGAATCTATGGGCGTATGCGGCGGATTTCGCAAGCTCTCCTTCAAGCCATGAAAACTGTCCATCATTTACATTATTCAATGAGCTGTCGAGTACGATAAAATAAGAGTTCCTGTCTGTGAAAGAAAAATCTTTAGCGCCAATGTATTTTTTGAAAAACGTACCATCGTCCTGATCTTCGTCATGATTACCCATAGCGCTTATTACGGGAAAATTGATAAGCGCGCGTATCTTATTATAGGTATCATGATCCCGCTTATGCCCCCTGAACGTCACATCCCCGGAAACCGCCACAAAGTCGATGGGTATCTTTTTGAAACGCCCCTCGCGATTGATACTGCGGACGAGTTTCAACGTCGCGCTATCGTTAATGATAAGTCCGGCATGATTGTCGCTGAAAACGATGAATTCAAAATATCCGCCTGTGTTACCTTTCAGCTTTTCGACGGCCTGGACGTTGGTATAAAACGATGGCGCTTTTTGAAGATACAGTCCCACGACCGGTATGAATGAATATATCGCCGCGGCCAACACTACCAATACTATTATTTTAATCGCTTTTTTCATATTATTTCCCGCGCGCCTCGAGTGCCGCTATACGTTTTTCGAGCAAATCGTTCTTAGCCTTTAGTTCCTTTATGCCTTCGAGCAAAACAACAGTGAGCTTATCGTAGGAGATCGCCTTATAACCGTTATCGGCCGTACTAACAAGCTCTGGAAACTCTTTTTCGAGTTCCTGGGCTATCAAGCCTATCTGCCTGCCTTCGGGTAATTCTATGTCTTCAATTTCGCCGCGGCGCCATTCAAATGTTACACCTCGTAATTTTGTTAATTTTTCCAAAGCACCTTCCGATAATGTATCTATATTTTTTTTCAACCGAATATCAGAACCATAGGTAAGACCAGCGTAATAAGTTATATTCCCCTGAACTTGAAGGGCACCTGTCACGTACGTTGTAGTGGCTTGCAGGTAAGTGTAACTGGCTGTATATGCAGAGTTAGTCGTTATCGATATAATAACGCTGGAAGATGCGCTGTCACCGATCTCTAAATTCATGCGTTTAGCGGATTTTAGACGGAAGTTTCCATACATAAATGGGCCGGACTGGGTGATGCCTTGTGGACTAATATCAAGTGCTTGTCCCTGAAGAGAGCTATAAAGGCCTATGCTTGTATTGGCCATATTATATGTTTTAATATAGAGTGGGTAATCTTGAGATGGTAGCTCGCTATCAAAGGCATTTATACCGATACCACTGTCTTCGCCTGCGATAGACAATCTTCCTGCATTAAGAGAAGCATCGGATTGCGTAGCATAAAGATCCCCTATAAAACCTTTGCTTGCCCGCAATACCGTAGTTTGTGGAACAAGGGTGGTAAGCTTAATCTCTTCGGCTAAAACGAAGTCACCCGCCAAAAACACCGCCGTCAGAATAATACCGCAAGCCATAATCGTGCGTTTCCCCATACCCACTCCTTCTGTTATCCTGTTAATAATTATAAGAAGCCGCTATCAGGTAATCCGTACCCGACTTCGTTATCGTTATAATAACGTCGTGCTCAAGACCGAGATCATTATAAACTGCTCTATAATTAGTATAAAGGCTCTTTACCACAGTATACGGACTAGTCCATAGGGCGGTAATAACAACCGGGTCGTTCAATAAAAGCACCCCATAACGCAAACCGTTTACCGCGGCATAATACGCTTTGATGCGCTCAGCCTCTCTCGCGGCTACTATTTTATGAGAAGATGTTATGGAAGTGAAAAGCATCGCCACCATAGTTAGCGAAATAATACTGAAAAGTATTACTGTTATCAGTATATAGCCTTTTTTACGGTGCCGCATATAACCTCTGGTCTTTATAGTCTATGCCCCTAACATATGAATGGTCGTTTTCACAGCAGTGCCCTGATCGCCTTTTTTAACTCCAAAGCTTATAGTCAAATTGCTTCCTGATTTTGTCACAACAAAAGAACTCAGGCCTGTAGCAATTACAGTATATTGGCCTGTAGTGTCGCTACAATTATACCAGTACCTAAGCTCCCCGGAAATATTGGCGTATTCTACAAACGTGGTGGTCGCGGCCGCAAAACCCGGCACGTTATGACCGCCTTCTACATAGCCCCACAGGCCCCATTCGCATGTGCTTATAGTAGATGCCGACGCAAATCGCATCACTCTAGTCATGTGCTCAACGATTACTACCGCTTCCTGGTTCGCGGTATTTTGATCATTTATGCTCTTACGAATTCTAGCATCTGCCGCAAATTGAACGGCCATGGCAAGCAATAGGACACCTCCAAGAACCATAGTCACTATCAATTCCACTAAGGTCATCCCGCGTTTATTCATAAATCATCATTTCTCATTGTACGATTATTTTCATCTTTACATAGTCCGTTCCGTTCGACTTAGTCCATGAACGATTATATACCTTATTTAACAAAGTAATGGTGTCACTACCAGTCGTCCAGTCCTCGGGATCGCTCATATATAGCTCTTCCATTTTCGCGCGGGCAAGGTTCGCTATCATCAGCTTTTTGGTAGTATTAAGAGATAAGCGATAGTACTGGTTTAAAAATTCTACACTTGTAAGCGCGATTATCATTATCAGCACTATCGCGACGATAAGCTCGACCAGAGTAACGCCCGTAGTATTGCTTTTATGACGCAGACTTTGCATGACCTATAATACCTCTTTTTTCTTGTCGAAAAAAGATGGCGGAGAGGGAGAGACACTATTCCACTTGAGCTTAAAATGTGCCTCTCACCACCAATTTCACCACCAAAATCTCTATTAACCAACTTAGATAGTATCACTAAAACCCCGTCTTTTCAAGAACATTTGCCCGTCCTTCGACGGTACCGTGACTATAATACTTATTCATAATCTTTACGTCTTTAAGACCTGATATTTCCATAACATCAATTAAAGGCAGGTTATTCTTACCGCACTCCGTAAAGAACCGGTGCCGAAAATAATGCGGAGTAATCTCTACCCCTATGATGTTGAGGCTCGATTCTTTCAGATAATTGCGCACCCGAGTCTGACTGCACTTCTTGCCATGCTTATTAAGGAAAAGCCAAGGAGCCTTGTGCCGCATACTGCTTTTGTATGCCTGTCTAACCACGTCCTCTAACTCGGCATCCAGCGACTTCAGAGGCGCATTCTCTCTCATTTTGGTCGTCTCGGCCCTTATATTAATTTGCATCGGTCTGATCCCATTCCAGACAACGTCTCTTCTTTCAATAAGAGTGGATTCTTCAATGCGCCGCCCAGTGCGAACGATAAAATACATTAACGGGTAGTAATCGGGCCTATCGCTTTTGATAAAGGATAGCAATTCCTTGATCTTGCTTACAGGAATATCGGGAAACGATTTCTTTATAGCTTTTGGTGCTTGGAGAAGCTTTCGTAGATTGACTGCGGCTTCCTCACAATAACCTAACCTATACATTCTGCCTATAATCGCCTTTACGACTATTAATTCCGCGCGCCAACCACCCTGCATCCCCAGATCTACACAATAATAGCTCTTATACTCCTCCAAGAATGTCAGGGAAATACGGCTTGCCTCTTGCATGTTCGGAAATTTCTTGTCCTTAAATTCAGAAAACAACCTGAAGAACGTCTTCCTATATCTAAGGATAGTCCGTCTGGGACGATTTTCAGACTGCAAGCTCTTATCAATGCTATCCCATATTTCAGATAATCCGGCGTGAAGACGAGATTTACCATCGGAGCTTATTTGAAACTGCCTACTGGCTGCAGCCTTCGCTTCAGCCCTTACTTGATCGGCTTCTTGCAAAGAATCAGCCTTCACCCTTTTGAAAACCCTCGAGGCTTTCTTGTAAGGGCGATAGTTTATCTCGTAAACTCCTCGCTCAATCAGTCTTACGCCGGAATACCTTTTCATCTTACTCCTCTTTGAACTCGTATAACTCTTTCGGCTCGCAGTTAAGCACCGTACCGAGCACTACCAAAAAATGACCGGACGGCGTTGCTTTACCGCTCTCCCACATAGAAACCAGCGGCCTGTCACAACCAACCTTTTCCGCCAGCGCCGCCATGGTGAGACCTAATTGTTTACGTCTAATCATTAAACGATCGCCTTGCCATATTGCTTTCATACTAAACTCTCCTTAATTTGGTTCGGCTTAGCTTAGTTTTAAATATTTCTAAAAACTTATCTAAGCCGTGCATGTTAAGTTCTTCTGGTTCCACTATAGAAAGAAGTAGCGTCCCTTTTTCTTTATAAAGTGGAAATTTCCCTACGTAACCGTTCCATATACCTAACTCGTTCTTGACCATCCTAATGCGCTGGCTGTAAAACTCTATTGTTACAGCGAAGTCTATTTCGAGTTCGGAGGGACGTTTTAATATTGGTAACATTTCATTAGGTTTCAACAAAATGTTACCGTCTTCGATGTACACCTTAACCATTGTTAAAAGCATTTTCTTCATTATCTACCTCCGCTTCTAAACCACTTCCAAAACTCCGGGGCTAAAGCGTACTGACGCTTACCCCTTTTGAACAACGGACAGCCGGATCTCTCTTGCCAGCGACGGCTGTGTATGGTATTCTTGGCGATGTTGAGGATTCTGGCTATATCCTCGACCATTAAAACCTCATAGCCATCCATTTCTCTCCCTCCTTTCTGGGGAGGGATTTAATTGTTTCCTACCCCTCCTTACTTTTAGGTGCCTACTTTTCGGAGGGAACTTTAATCAAAATCAATAAATTCTTTATTCGTAACTGCTTTATTTACAACCTGTTATACACGGGGCTGAAAAATCTTTGTTTCAATCTAACTTAATATCACAATTGACTGTTGGCGGTTGTGTGCTATAATTCTCTTTATGGACAAATATTTAAGATGCCCAAAATGCCGTAAGCTACGCTCCTGTATTTGTTATGGGAAGCTTATACTTAAAGACGGGCGACGTGCACGGAGGATTCGTTGCAAAAAGTGTGGAGCAACCTCTGTAGCATACCGCCATTCGTTCTTCTATGATCTTAGAGCAAATCCTGAGACATTTCATAACGCCATGCTTCTTTATTGTAAAGGCCATTCTATCAAAGATATTGCGACACAAGCAAAGGTGCAGCCCAATACAGTAATTAATTGGATACGCAAAGTAAAAAATAAAAAAGCCCTCTATAAGAACTATCTCAGAGAGCATCGGTTTTACAGCTATAAGAGCGTCTTGGACTTTTTTTATCACTTTAGTTATTCCGCAAAAAGGAAAAGAATAAAACAGCTCAAACAATATAGGGAGCCGTTAACTTTGAAGCCGGCTTCTGCCGTTGAACACACATAAATAGTCTTTTGCTTATAATCGCCTCGTGATTGCCCTTGCTTGCAATGTCTCCGAAATTTGTCTCCCCGTAATACATTTTGTTGCTGAGGATATACTTAAGCGTTCCTATTGAGAATGTTTTGCTTCTCTTAGTCATTACATTTTTATTATCCAGCTCAGATATTATCTTTGTATAAGACCATCCCTTTGCTCTCCATCTAAAGATTTTGCTTACCCATTGCACTTCGTTTGGCTCTACCTCTAACTTATCCCCGATCTTCCTATAGCCAAAGGGGACAGCGCCGGAGCCTCGTTCGCCGTTTTTAGCGTTATTAATACGACCTTCCTCAAGGCGAACAGTTATAATTTCTTTTTCAAGTTCGGCAAAGACATCGGCTATGCGCTTGAAGGCTTTCTGGAGAGGGTCCTCGAGGTCATAGGCAGGGTCTGCGACTGAGACAACTTCAACATTATGTTTCTTAAACTGAGTCTCGAGCCATAGGGCTATTGTCAGCTCCCGGCTTAATCGGTCGTTCTTATATACTATTACTTTATTAACCTTGCCCGCTTCGCAGTCCTTTAAAAGAACTAACAGAGCCGGGCGTTCTCTAATGGCACCCGATATACCTTTATCCTCATAAAACCGATCGACATTAAAGTTCTTCTCTTTGCAGTAATCAAGAATCTTTCGTCTTTGGATTTCAAGACCTTCGCCGTGATCGACCTGATTCTGTGTGCTAACTCTTACATAACCAACGACGACTCCACCGGATGATATGGTAATCATTCTTTACCTCCGAGAATAATATTTATTTTCTGAGTCTTACCTTCCGCTATCCATTTAGCACCTACTATAACGGAAGACACGAGCAACTGGACCTCTATGGCAGGAAAACAAGCCGACAGCGCTATTGCTGATACCCATAGACATAGGTATAGATTCTGCATAGACGGGTGTTGCAGACTGCTACGCCGTACCTTAAAATCGGTGGTTCTATTCATCGTGTCCCTCTTCCCGGTGCTACATAACAGGCCGGAGAGCCTATTACTACATATATAATAACCATCGATTTTTAAGCGTGTCAAATATTGGGTGAAAAGAGTTTCTCGACGGAGATGTGAGGAAGATGCAGGGATGCTTCTAACTTCAAGGGGGAGGGCAATTTGCGGATAAAAAGGTTAAAGATTTTTAAAGAAAACTACAATAATAGTGAGAGGGAAAATAAAAGTTTTGTAGAAAAAACTTGAGAAGTATGCTACCCAAAAATTGGTTGTTCGCCTTTGCAACGAGTGCTATAATACAACACATAATAGGAGCAGCTATGCCCAACCGAGAGGAAACAAAATTAAAAGCGATTGAAACGATATGTAATAAGCTCTGTGACCGAAACGCCGTTCTGTTCCTAGGGGCAGGAATAAATGATGGTATCAAAGATAAGAAGGGCAACGCCGCGCCATTGGGTCAACAACTTAGCGACTTGATCGCTAGAGATTTATTAGAAAGCAAGACTTTAAGTGTTACGCTAGACGAGGCCGCAGAAATGGCCCGCTATAGAGTAGGAGATGAGGCATTAAACAAGTATCTGTATAATCTATTTTTGTCCTTCGATCCAGGCACATCACATTTAACTCTAGTTCAGTTGCCCTGGGATGTTATATACACAACAAATTTTGACCTATTAGTTGAGAAAGCCACGCAAGTTAAGGCAATCCAGCCCGCAGGGGTTATCAAACCCGTCTATTCTAATCAAGCTGATCTTACCTCGTTTAAAGAAGAAGACATACTATATTATAAATTGCATGGCAGCGTTGACTATGCCAATACAAAGGAAGGGAGGCTAATTCTTACAAAAGAAGATTATAAGCATTATGAATTATATCGCAAACCTCTCTTTAAGCGTCTAGAAAGAGATCTCTTAAATAGGACATTTGTTTTTGTGGGTTACGCATTAAAAGACCCTAACTTTAGGGAAATATTAGAGGATTGCAGAAATGAGTTGGGGACCAAAACCCTGCCCTTTAGTTTCGCAATAAGAAAAAGTTTTGATGATACAGAAGAAACATTTTGGCGTGCAAAATACAATATACAGTTAATTGAGACTGATGCCAGTGACTTCCTTCAGCTATTAAAGAAAACTTGGATAGCCCAAAAATACTCGGTTGTACCCTTTGAGTCCAGGAAGGCTAATGAGTATTTATTTGTCGATAGAACGGCTCATTTCCCAAAAATTGCAGAATCATTTTATCTTATTGATCCGAAGACTACTCTAGGGCCTAGTAATCCGAAATTATTTTTCCATGGGGCCGAAGCCACGTGGGGAGATATCTGTGAAAAAATTGCCCCCGAAAGGGATGCATATTGGACCATACTCGAAGCCTTATTCCCCGAATTTGCAGAACCAACTAACTCTCCTAGCTCATATCTTATTACAGGAGCCGCCGGAACAGGAAAGACAACTCTCGTTTATTCTTTGGCATATAGCATAGCAAAAGAATTCGATTTGCAAGTTTTAATGCATATACCCGGCACTCCGCTTGACATAAACGTCATAGGATCTCTCGTTAGTGAGAATAATCCTAAAAGAATCGTTGTCTTGGTAAGACACGCCGCTGAGTACCTATCGCATCTTGATAGCTTTATGGATGAAGCAAAAAGAAAGAACCTGCCAATTACCCTGCTTCTAGAAGAAAGAAAAAATCAATGGGTTACAGCAATTACAAATACAAAACGGCACTTTTCTCCTCCAGAGTTTGAGCTTGGTGCATTATCAATAAATGAAATTAATAGAATTCTAGACGCATTAAATAAACATAAAGTACTGGGCAAACTTACTGGTTCTTCCAGAGACTCTCAAGTCGAACACTTCACTTCTCTTGCTCATAAAGAATTGCTTGTCGCTTTAAGAGAGCTTATTAGTGAAAGCGAAGGCCAGTTTGACGATATTATAAGGGACGAATTTAAAAAAATACCATCAGATACGGCTAAACAGGCCTATATATATGTCTCAGCATTGGGCCAAATAGACCTATCCATTCGCTATGAAACATTAATGCATATTCTTAATCTGGATATTAAACAGCTCAGAGAAGAAATCTTCACTCCCACTGAGGGAGTTTTAATATCTGGCGAAGCACTGGGTAGCTCGAGGCATAATATAGGATTTAGACTTACAACACGACATCCCGTTATTGCTTCTATCATATTTTCAACAGAAGCACCCAGTGACGATTCTAAATTTGAAATTTTTAATAATATCATTACTGCCTTAGACCCGGGCTACAATGAAGATAAAAGATTGTTGCAAGAAATTACTAGAAGCAGACAACTGGTTGGTGTATTCCAATCAAAAGAAAAAAAACGCGCAGTATATGAGCGATTAGAGAGCGCTTTGCCTGGTAATCCATTCGTATTCCAGCATAGGTCGATCTTAGAAAAGGATTTGAGTGATCCACAAGCCGCTGTTTTATACGCTCGCAAGGCTTTAGAGTTAGACCCTAGAAATCCGTTTTTGTTAAATACCCTTGGCCTAGTATTGGAATTTGAGGCTCGCTCTACTGCAAATCTTCTAAAACGCCGTGCATTAATTACCGAGGCCTCTAAAATATTCGATGACGAAATACGCCGGGATCCCACTAATCCTTATGCATATATTGGAAAGGTGTTCATAATACGGCAACAAATTAACGAAGAGCTCGATATCGATAATAAAGCCCTATTAAAAGCGAGTGCTCTTTCGTTTCTTGAAGAAGCTTATGAAATAACCCAAAAAGCTCCTATGATTGCCGGAGAGTTAGCAATTCAACGCGATCAACTCGGAGCTCCCAAAGATGCCATAACAATCCTACGCACTGCTTTAAAGAAAAAACCGAATGATGAAAGATTGCGCGATATGCTTGTTCGACTTGAAATTGACCATGATCCAGAACAAGCTATAAAAACTGCTGAGGAAGGTATAAAATTTAATCCGAATTCATGGAGGATGCAGCGTCATGTAGCACGTTTAAAACGTGCCCGAGGAGAACCTCTTGATGCTGTAAAGGGGTATTATGATGGAGCTATTCGTCATCGTAAAGGCGACATAGACCTCATGATTGAGCTCGCCGCATATCTATTTATTAATAAAAGACTGTCAGAAGCGAGTGTTATATTTAATCAGACACGCAATTTTGCTATACCAGGTTATGAGAAAAGGCGGATAAGAGAGTGCTGGAAAGATGGCGCTAACCAAAACATCATATTTTCAGGAAAAGTCAAGAAAATCGTCGGTGCTGCTGCGTATGCTATTGCAGTACCAGATAATTTTGAAGCCTTTTTTTATAGAACAATTGCTAGCCTTTCTAAATTAAAAGAAGGAGATCAAATTAAGTTCTGGGTAGGCTTTAATGCTTATGGACCTACAGCAAAAATAATATCTGAATGAATCCTGCCTGCGCTCATTCGTACCTCAAAAAGTAAAACCCTTAACCCGATTAAAAAGTCCTCTACTAAGTCAAACTTCAACTATACACAAGCCCCTTATGACCGGCCTATAACACTATTCTTAATTACTATGGACTTTTTAGTGAGTTACTGGTAGATTTATTATAAATAATTAAGAGGAGATGACCTTGCTGAGATTTCCTAACCCCGGTTCTCACATTGAAAGCTTTATTAAAATTTATAAAGAATTGTTTGACGCCCTGCAAAACAAATCTTATTTTACATTGGATGACATTTCCAAGACGTTAATTGAGCGCAATCTTGTAACATCAAGTGGCTTTATGGGGGAAGAAGCGCTCTCAAGATCGACACGAGAGGACCGTAGTAGAGACCCGCTATATAATCAATCGAAAATGTATGCTGAGCTGTTCCGCATGTTAGGTTGGTTCCAATCTCTTTCTAATTCAAGTCTCAGTTATAGAATGACCTACCTTGGCGCACATATTGTCTCGGCCTATCACGATATTAAACCGCTATTCCGAGAGTCAATTCTGGGGATTGCGTTCCCAAACAATGTTCTTGATAATAAGGGTAGCTATATATTGCGCCCTTTTGCCACAATTCTATTAACAATGAAAGATCTGGATAATATTCTTTGTCGAGATGAAATGATTATAGGCCCATTAAGCCTAGTAAATGATAGGAATAAAACTGACTACCTATCAATGATAAAACATTTAAAGTCTATTAGGGGTGATTTTAGCAAGCTTCAATCGGCTATAAAGGTAGCCTCTAAGAAGCGGGGTATCTCTGTAAACACGATGTGGAATTATACTCGATTCCCTCTTGCAGTATTGGAATGGAGTGGGTGGACACAAAAAGAGAGAAATAGTGATATTTATAACACTCCTGCCATATTCCATAGATTAACTCCTTTAGGTGAGAATCAGGCTGAAGGAATAGAGGCTTGCACAGATTTGCGAGCAAGCGACTTTAAGAAGCTCGAGAAAGAAGATAGGATTAAACTGGCTAGGTTTTGTTTTTTTGACATGCTCATGCGATCGGGGTTTGATTTATCTCCACTAAACGCCGAGCTATCCGAGACGATAAGAACCATTTTACCAATATTATTCAAACAACAAAAAACCTATCAGTTTATTTTTTCGCCATTTCAGGAATTTAATTTAGAAGAGAATGAGGAAATTTTCCCGGAAACTAAACTCACCCCCTCTAAGCAGCTAAACAATAACTTGGTTCAACCACAAGCCAAAGCATCTTCTAAAGCAAGCACTAGTCTTTTCGTTGACATTCTCCTTGAAAATAAAACAAAACCTATTTCCTTGCAAAAGAAAGATCGAGAGATTGCGGATGATCTGATAGATTGTTATCTCAAAAATCATAAGGATATTGATAAATGTATAGATGCTCTTGAAAACATATATAAACATGCTAACAAAGATAAGTTTTACCCGTTAGTTACCGCCTTATTCTGTTTGCTTGGCTATAATTGCGAGCATTCACGTGCTGGCGTTAATTACCAGCGCTGGGATGCAATGATAATCGATAAAGATGAGTCAATACCAATTGAAATTAAATCCCCGGGAGAAGAACAAAACATCTCGGTAAAGGCAGTTAGGCAAGCTGTAGAAAACAAGGTTATATTATTGAGTCGAAAAGCGTATGCAACTAAAGTAGGCACCACCTCTTTTGTTGTTGGCTTTTATATGCCAAATGATCGTTCAGAAGTTTCCCTTCTTTTGGAGGACATAAAGAAAACATTTGGTATAAATATAGGGATTATAGATTTTGCATCATTACTTAGGTTGTGTTATGAGGCATTAATTAATAATAAATATCCAAAAACAAAGGATATGACAAATCTCTATGGCTTCATCAAAGCTTAAAGCTTTCGAACAAATTGGACGGAATACTACTCAAAAGCATCTCCTTCTAGGTAAGACCCCTATTACTGTTAACTGGAGCGTGGGTTGCCCGAACAAAATAGGCTTCGACGATAGACAAGTGCATGATGGTACTTGTTTACGATGCAAGGACAGTCCGTGCATAAAATATTCTACTGAGGAAATAGCACTAAAAAAACTTTCTCGATTCCCTATAAATACAACTTGTGATCTCTGCCCAACAGACGCTATAAAATGGCCCTATGAGAGTGAGTCTCCAATCATTGATGAAAAATTATGCATAGGTTGTGGTCTGTGCGCCTCCCGATGCCCTGCGTTTGCAATATATTTCAATAGCGACGAAGTGGCTATAATTAACGATAAAGCTAATGATGCGTTTGTTCTTAATAAAACTGGAATTGACGAGGAAGCAACCAATAGGACCATAAAACTCCTACATAACGTACGTTGGACAAATCCTATGATTAAGGAAACTGATAAAGTGTTTGCGAGTATATATGAAAAGATACAAAGGCTCATGGGTAATGAGCCTAATTTATTAGTTAGAAATATCTTGATCAAATTGGGTTTGCAGGCAGGTATCCGCCGGGCAGGAGACGTAAATATCCGAATGGATATAGTTTTCGAAGAGCAGAATCAGAAAGTAAAAGGTGTGGGAGAAGTAGAGTTCGGCATGGATGTTCTCAGTACTTCACGAAACACCTTAGATAACATAGCGGTATTTATATCAAGATACGAAATGGGTTCTGTATTGCCAGCTGTATTTCTTTTAACCCTCCCTAATCAGCGATCGGAATATTGGCAAGTTATTAAAGATATTAGAGTGATTCTCAAAACGTCTATAAGAACAGTTACCTTGGGGGCACTGCTCTTATTTCTTTGGAATAAGGTTAAATTACCAATCTCCATTATTGGAGATCTTTATAGCGATGCGGATAATTTTTCAACTAGGGGGGTTATTGAGTCTGCGATTGGAAGAAAGGTAAGCATTTCGGGCGGCTTGTTAGGTATAATTGAACCAGAAAAGTGAGTTACTCCTTAGAAACCATTCTTGATTGCAATCTAGAGTTTGCGATTTCGATATAATTTGGATTGATTTCAAAACCTATAAAATCTCGCTTATTATTCAGTGCACTCACGCATTCACTACCAGAGCCTGCAAAAGGTACTAAAATTAAATCTCCTTCATTCGAGAACTGCTTAATTATTCTATCGCATAGAACAAGTGGTTTTTGAGTGGGGTGTTTTACCTTTTCATTAGAAAACCGCCGACCTGCCAAGGTTGGTATTTTCCAAATATCTCCTGAACGCTTTCCGAGCGGATTAGGTTGCCATACTTTGCCGTTTTTAGTTACCTTGTATTTTAACCTCTCCTGGCTCTTGTATGGTTCTCTAATTTCGTTGTATATATAGTTTTTGGTCTTAGCAAACCAAAGAATTGGTTCATACGTTGCAGCAGGAGCTTTGGTATACATTGACCAACCATTTTCATAATGCCAAATGAACTGGCGGCCGTATGTTAATCCTATTTCATAAAGATAACATTGAATATAGCAAAGATATTTGTGTATTCCATAAACAAAAATAGAACCCTGATTACTAAGCGTTCTATTAGATTCTCGCAACCATTTTTTACACCATTCAAGCCAATCTTCAACCTTATCCCATTTATCACTTTTATTGCCGAAGTCTTTGCCTAAATTATATGGTGGGTCAGCTATAATTAAATCAACGGACTCATCTTCTAGTTGCTTAAGTAACTCTAGACAGTCACCCGAGTATATTTTATTTTTCTTTAGCATTGTTTTGTAATATTAAAATGTATTGATGATGAATATTGGGCACATAGGAAGCGGGATATCCATACGGAAATATTTTTTTGTGCCTTTGATATAGTATGGTTATCCCTTTCAGTGTGTAGTATTGCTTTTCTAACATTTTTGCTATGTCACTGTGAAAGGTATAATATCTGCTTTTGTGCCTAAAATCACTAACTACAATGCATAAATATTTGTTAGGTTTTAATACTCGGGAACATTTCTCGAATAATGTAGCCAGTTTAGAAAGAAATTCATCGTAATCCAAGATGTTTCCTAGGTCTTTCGGATTTTCACTATACTTTGTATCTAGACCTTTCTTTACTCGCTCCTGATTAGCTTTATGGTCTATCTTACTTAGGATGTTCCAATAGGGTGGACTAGTAACTATAAAATCAAAGCTATTGTCCTCAAATTCCTCTATCTTCTCAAAAGCATCTCCATGTATCAGTTGTTGCTTCGATAAAGTAAGGCAATCTTTTGGAACCTCTAGATCTAGCCTCTCTTTGCTCAATAGGTAATATTTCTTTACCAGCTCTATACCAACACCATTTCTGCTATTTAATGCACAGGCCTTTAATGTTGATGCTACGCCACAAAATGGGTCTAGTACGGTTTCATTCGCTTTTGAGAAAAATCTAATTAGTCTAGCAACATCTTGGAAGGAAAAAGGCGCTGGATGTTGCTTTTCAATCTTAGCCTCACCGTGTCCTGCCCCTAATCCTTTTTGAGTAAAAACCGATATCGTCTCTTGAATCCATTCTTTAGCTGAAAGATCGTTTAATTTATTTATTGGCTTTCTTCTTTTTTTATCACTACTCATATTTGATTTATCCTTTGATGTGCATTATACCATAAAAACAAACTTGTGGAGTTGCTTTAAAATATCCATTGAGCAACAAACATATGCTTATGCGTTATATGCACAAAATATATAACCATCAAATTTTATGCGTGTCAAATATTCTATGAAAATATATAACCGCAATGAATCTTCAGAGCTCGATATACCAATATGAACAAACTCTATAACAAGCCATAGGTGATGATATTTTGGCGGAAAGGTAAAATTGTTTCACCACTACGAGAACTCTCATTAAGGGGCATATAGGCTTCAAGGACAGGCATTCTGTTGGAGTATTACAATCCAAATTAATAAGACGCTACTAGATACTTATCCGCCGAGAAGCTTTGACGGATCAACCTTGAGGGCTTTGGCAATTCGTTGGATGGTGTCGATCTTTACAGCAGGTGGATTTTTTCCTTCTAATCGCTGGATATACTTGTAATCTATTGCTGTCAGGTCGGCAAGCTCCTCTTGTGTTAACCCTCGGCTTTTCCTGAGCTTCTTTATCTTCTGGGCAAATTTGAGTCTTATACTATCTTTCATACACCGTATTATGCTACGGTTTTTCTATTATTGACACCTAACCGCACTACGGTGTATATTAGCGACATCTACAAGGAGGACTGCACATGAAACAATGTTTTGTAATTTTACTAGTAACGCTTTTCCTATGTCTGCCGGTCTTTGCCTTTCAGAACGAATCTGGGGCTGGGGTCAGTAATCCGTCTAACGGTAAGCGTTATGCGTTCGTAGGATATCGCTTTAATACTGGCGAGAGCATCTTTTATGATAAGCAGGAGCACCGCCTAATTTTTATGACCTTGCCGATGAAAGAGGTACCTATCCATAAGGTTATAAGCAAAGAAGCTTGCGAGATCCTAGACGATGCTTTCGGAAAGAATTAGCCACCTATTGCTGAGAGTAAACAGAACGGCGTGTGAGGATTATGGAAACAAACAACCTATTGCTAACCGACATAAACAGATGCATAAGGGTTCTGAGTGAGAAGTTCCGCAAGTGGCCTTATAACTTCTTCACAGAATCCGACGCTCATGCGTATCTCTATTATTCATTCTTCAGATATGGGAGCCCGGCCCTTAAGAAGCTCTACCATTCCAACGACCAAAAGAAGACAGTCCTAATACATCGGGAATATCCGACATCGTACCGCTACTCACAAAAGGAGTTAATACGCTACTCCTTGGAGAAACGAAAAGGCACTACGGTAGGCCACTATGACATGGTGGTCTTAAATCCTGCGTTCATTGAGAATCACAAAATACAGCAGGTGATATCTAAAGACAATACGATTAGGCAAACCGTGCAATTCGGCGATAAGCATGTCTTAGCAGCAATAGAGTTTAAGCTATTACACAAGCCTCTATCAAAGGGCTTAAAGGAAGAAATCCATAAGGACTTCGTAAAGCTTGGCTGGGCCTTGGAGACTGGGCAGGCTAAGGAGGCGTATATGTTGATATTTAACCGCTACGGCAAAGAAGAGAGCTACTGGGGAGTTCTCGACGAGTATCAGAAGAAACAGCCGGACATAAAGCTAATCTATCAGGAATCATATTACGACAACAGGAAACATATAACATTCATCAAATCGTCACTCCGTCTTAACAGGTAAATAACTCACCGTCATCTACTCTCACTACATTAGCAAAATGCTCCTTAAAGATATCTCCGCCTAAGGTATGAATCGGTATTAACGTCTTTGGCTTCAGGGCTTCTGCTAATCGCTTCAGGTCGTCCAAATATGCGTGTCCGCTTGTGTGAATTTCGTTTATTGGGATACCGAACCTATCGGAGAACTCTTTAAATCTAATATCCCGTTCAAGATAACCGTCCCACATCGCATAGATATAATGCGCTTTATCGAGAGGCTTCTCTTGATGCATTTTATCCGCTATCCTTTTCATAATGCTAAGCGGTAAGCGCAGCACCATGCTCTGCCTATTAGCCAATATTTCATCCTGATTTATCTTGCG
Source organism: Candidatus Omnitrophota bacterium (assembly GCA_028699255.1). Taxonomy (NCBI): domain Bacteria; kingdom Pseudomonadati; phylum Candidatus Omnitrophota; species Candidatus Omnitrophota bacterium. Next base: position 108,906 of record JAQVUX010000007.1, read on the forward strand.
GGGCTTGTATTCATAGAGCAACGATTTATCCAACTTCTCAACGACAGAGTCAGCGTGATGCTTAATGTATAACACTTTAATATGATCAGATGCATGAGGAGGCAACGTATCGTCGAATTTCTTCTTAAGTTGCTCCAAGAGATAAAACTGGTATATATCGAGAACGAGGGTCTTACCTGCTTTCTTAGAAGCAAGATAGATCGACGTTAGCCTATCAATATTGCTCCCTGATGATATAACGAAAGAGATATCTTTTTGCGCAGAGAAAACATTCTCCATGCCTTTCTCTACATCTGTTTCACCGTAATACCCTGTATCGTGACTTTCACCTACGGTAGTCCCCTCTAAAAGTAAACAATCAATATCTTTTATAGGATTAGAAGTTACGTAGTCAAATAATAGTGCCTTACGTCCGTGACCACTAACGTCGCCCGAATAGAATATCTTTTTGCCATCGGCTTCAATGAGTAGCGACGAGGCTCCGAAAGCACTATGATCTATCAGGAATGACGTGATCTTAAAAGGACCTATTCCAAATGGCTTGTAATGTTCGAAGATCTTTGAGTGTTGCAGCATCTTCTTTTGCATTAGCTGAGGTGGGTAGAAAACGTTTCCTGCTTTTATAACGGTCTGTGATTCTTCGCTTAGATAAATCGGGATATCAGGGTGCACCCAGTCCATTAAACCATAGTGGTCGAGGTGAGGGTGGGAAAGAATCACAGCATCGATGCCGGGAACTTGCCATGGATATAGGCCCTCGACCTTTGGGAGTATTCCGTTTTCAACTGAAGGATTCTTAGTTGCTATCTCGTCAAGATCCACACCGTCTCTCGCCATAAGCGGCATGCCCAGATCGATTATGATGCGCTTACTATCAGCACATATTTCGACACAGCTTCCGCCGATTTCGTGAGTTCCTCTGTGAATAATTATCTTTGGCATATCTTACTCATGTTTACCCAATGCTGTCTTTACCTCACGGATAGTAGCTGGTTCAAAGGTCATGTCCATTATGACTGCAGAGCTAAATTCACGGAGGCTGAAATATCCAAGCTCTACTTCACCGCCTGTCATAAACCCGAAGAATGTATCTTTGCTGTCATACTCGGTTACATGCCAAGCTCTGTTAGTCTGGGGGATAATATATTTTATAAATATGACCGCATCCTCACCGAGCCATGCCTGTTCGAATAACTTGGGAAGCTTGTCAGATATAGCCTTTGGCAATAATTCCATCTTTTCCCTCTATTGATAGTTTAACACTTGGTTGGTTCTTCATAAAGCAAAATGATGTATGTTATCACCGTAATGCGCTACGGTTAAATTTTGAGTTGAGATTTAACTTCGCCGACGGTTGTCGGATGGAACTGAAGGTCCCGTTCAATACCAAGGCCAAGACGATTCCGGCATTCACTTAATTCTTTCAGGCTAAAGTAGCCCCATTCAACCTCGCGTCCTATTACAAGCCCGAAGAAAGTGTCAATGCCGTCGAATTCTGTTACATACCAAGTCCATTGAGAGCACGGGTCGAAGAATTTGACATAGACGATAGCCTTGATGCCTTTGCCGTCTTGCTCATATAACTTAGGTAGAATCTTTCTTATATCCTCTGGTAATAGGTTCATCCACAAATCCTCTATAAGACTCGAAAGGTAAGGACTTCAAAATTGGAAAGGTAAAAATCCTTTAACCACAAACGAAAGTGCACTATAAGTCAAACAGTGCTGTTTACTGTGGTTTATGCATATATTCAATGCTCCAAGTCTGCTAATGACAGTCGCCCCATGTTTTGCCGACTTTGCAAGAGACGGGCAGCTTCGTGTTCTCAAGTTCTATCTCCATAATTTCTTTAACACGATTAACGCTCTGCTCTAAGATTTCCTCTGGGACGGTAATTAGGATTGAATCGTGGACCATGGTATCAATGGCAAAGCCCTCTCGATATAGCGTGACGAGTGAGAATTTCACAACATCAGCTGCCGTTCCCTGAATCCGAGTATTGACAGCCTGACGCTCCGACTTCTTTCTGTCGTATGTTCTTGGCGATTTGATATTGGATAGGAATCGATGGCGACCGTAGTATGTTTCAGCAAAGCCTGTTTCACGGGCTCGATTTATTGTCGCTGTCTTAAAGGCCTCTATCATTGGGATTTTGCTTTTGTAGTTATCCATTAGCTCTTGCGCCTTCTCGACAGAGATGTGAAGGTTACGGGCAAGCCCCATGGGTTCCTGACCATAACTAAGACCAAAATTGAGAGCCTTGCCGAGCTTGCGCTCTTTGTCGGTCACAGTTTCGTATGGCTTGGCTTTCATATCGCTGACGACCTTACGGTGTAAATCCAACCCCTGTGTCCAGCAGCTTTTGAAATATTCGTCATGCGAAAGAGCGGAGAGGATTCGCAATTCGAAGCTGTCATAGTCCGCTAAGATAAAAGCACAGCCCTCGTCTGGGTCTATAACGGTCCTTGCTTCCTGTGGAATATTCTGAAAAGAATAATTCTGTGTGTATAATCGACCACTGGGACAATCGTCTGTGTAGGTGCAGAATATCTTGCCTTTGGCTTTATCGGTGGCATCGTATATTGCAGTCAAGACTGATAGGAGCTTCGTCAAATCACGGTAGTGACTTATCTTATCCGTTAAGGGATTGTTAACGGCCTTTAAGATTCTCCTGCAAGTAGAATATCGGCCGGTTCTCGTTACTTTAGGCTCGACCCCTAATGTAGACGAGAGGATGTGGGCGATATCTTTACTGCTATTGAAGTTTATCGGCCCTCTAACGCCTAAGACTTCCCTTAGCTCTGCCTCGATAACCGACTTCTCTTTTGAGGTGTCGTCTATCATGGCCTTTAGCTTAGGGATGTCGACGTTCAAGCCTCTCGCTTCCATCGCTCGCTTAACAGCGAGCATATCTTGCTCGAGGGCTACGATGGTTGGACTATGAATTATATGCCTCCAGAACCGTAGTATCGAGCATTTCCTTAATCTCTCGAGATAATGGAACAACCGTGTTATACCATTTTCCGTCTCGGCCCTCTTCGCGAGGCAAGGAGACGAAAAGGCCATCTTTGCCCTCTATGATACGAACACCTTTGATAATGATACTTTCGTCTAATGCAATATCTGCAAAAGCCTTTGTCGGACCAGTCCCATCCAATTTATGAATACGAACGACTTCTATTTTCATCGTGCTCCCCTTTATTTTGCGATTCCCTGTCGCCTATATATACGTAGACCCACTCTTTCGCACTCATATACAAATATGCTTTTATATACCCCTCCCTGAGAAAAACTTTAATGCTCTTTAAAAATATTTCTCATTTTACAAAACTGCATTATATTGCTTAATACTGCCCCGGGAGGACTGTATAAAGATATAAATGCCATCTGGAAAAATGCGTGTCAACTATGCATTTTAAACATTTTCATTTTCTATTCGGGGTGCTGGCGGATGGCTTATTTTGTTATTTAACGAGCAGGGTCTTTGCCATCGCCATATCAATGACACCGTTATTGTGCGATAGGATTTGTAAATTACCAAGACATGCCCGTGGGGAATATCCGGAAATATCTACCACGTAATCGAGCGCATCCTGTTCAATTCTGATGTTTTCGATGGCAGATATTCTACGCAATTCTTTAACCAGCGTTTCTTTGGGTGGTGGCATTAGCCTGTATTTATCGCTCCTTTGACGTAATCCCTCATCGATCTTATCAAATTCTGTAGTCGCAAAAATGATGGTTAGCGATGCTTCTTTTTCTATTGCCGTCAGAAATCCATCTTGGGCTTTTTCTGGCATCCTCTGTGCCTCATCAAAGAAGATAACTCGGGGATTCATTAAGCACGTATTTCTTTTTCCAATATGTTTGTGCACACAGGTAAAATCACAGGTAGGAGAGTTGTATTCTACAAAGTCCTTGCAGTATAGACTGCTATCAAATTTGATAATATCTTCTGCGAAGATGTGCGCAAGCGTCGTTTTGCCCATACCAAAATTGGAAGATAAAATAATTGAACGAGGAAAATACCCTTTACGCAAATATCCGCTCCAGATCATCTTTACATGATCCTGCCCCCATATCTCACCAAGCGTTTTCGGACGGTACTTAATTCTAAAATCTTCCATTTTGACACTCCTTTGTTTGGTAAACTGGGAAAACTTGGAAAACTGGCATTAGCTACGCTATGCTCAGCGTTGAATAACAATTACGCACAAGACTATCGGATGATCCGGCGGGAAAATCCTCTGCAAAAGCATAATCTACCCTATTTTTAAGCCCCCTAACTGGTAACTCATTCACAAACCCTAAACTGGCAAGGGTTCTAAGGTACTTAGCCACGACTTTATATTTCCTAAATAAGCTATTTTCACTCAGGGCGGTTTCGACCTGTTTGCGACTGAATGTTTTACTCTGGGACAGCTCCCGCCTAATGCCTCGTAAGGATTCGATAAACTCTAATACATCCCTCGGTACTAAGAGATCATCTTCTTCGACGTGCGCACTTATTAAAATGTTCTTCGCCTCGAGAAAATCTTCTTTACTTGCCTCTATATACTTATTGCCATTACGTGTCTTGACGTCCCGATCTTGTTGCTGAAAATATGCAACAATCGAAATAAGGTTTAAAACTCGTGCCAGTATGCGCGGCGCATGATAAACATTTGCGTTAAATTGTATTTCCTCGGCATAGGGGATATCTACGGTTATACTTCTATCCAACCCCTTCTGGAATTCCCTGTGTTTATCTTTCAGAGAGTTGGCAAGACATTGAAACTGATAACCCTTCATCGTTCTATGCGCCTTCTGCATTAGTTGAATATTATCCCTCGCCCTCTGGGACATGTTTATCCAGCCGACAAAGCATCTCGACCTGTTCTCAATGCCAAATATTTCGGAGTTAGCCGTTGTCTCGATAAGCGTTGTAGGGCCCAACAGCTTATAGTCACCGTTTGCGGTGGAATAATTCACTTCGCCTTCGGTAATAAGCTCTCTGATATACTGGGCAAACTGTTGGTCTTCGAACTTTTCATAGATGAAAAGCACTTTGTCTCGTAGATCTCCTTGTCTAACAAGACTGGCTGGAGTCATTCGAGAAGTTGTTATGATATCTTCGGTAGGAAAAAGATCTAATACTGTCTTAGCCAGATGAGACTTGCCCAAGCCTGCAGGTCCAGATACTAAAACAGATATCTTGTAAGGTGTGTTTCTTGCGATTACTGCGAGATCCAACAACTCCGCTAAGCCGATATTGTCCTCTAACCCTAAACTGATTAAGTCGTCCTTTAATTCAGAAATCTTCATTGTATCCTCCATGTGCGAATTTCGCACCACCATTTCACCACCAAAACCACCAAGAATATGCTTTTAGTGGAGTTGCGTTAACTTGACTATTCTTGAAATGGCTTGTGATACAACTGGTTGATTTATATAGAGGTTGGGACAAAAAAAGAGCATCTCCGAGGGAATATGGAAATGCTCCTTAAAAAATTGGCGGAGAGGGAGAGATTTGAACTCTCGATACACCTTTTCAAGCGTATGGCGGTTTAGCAAACCGCTGCCCTAGACCACTAGGCGACCTCTCCGCTTACCTAATCTCTGTCTTGCAATCGGCCCCGCCTCTAATCTCACTCCGGGCGGGACTAAATTTCATTTTCTCTTATTCTTAAAGAACTCCTGCATTATAGAAGCGCACTCTTCGTCGAGCACGCCTTTTGAAACGGATATCGTGTGATTCAATTTCTTTTTAGTGATATCGAAGACCGAGCCGAACGCGCCCGTCTTTAAATCGGCGGCGCCAAAGCACACCCTATCGAGCCTCGCCAGAACCATTGCGCCGGCGCACATCATACACGGCTCAATTGTAACATATAAAGTGGTACCGGGCAACCTTTCACTGCCCAGATATGACGCGGCCTGAGTTATGGCGATCATCTCGGCGTGGGCGGTGGGATCTTTAAGAAGTTTTATCTGATTATGCGCTTTGGCTATGATCATGCCTTTGTGAACTATGACGGCGCCAACAGGCACTTCATCGGCATCAAAAGCCTTCGCAGCTTCTTTCAGCGCCTCGGACATGTATATTTTATCTATTTTTGAGATCATGCTGATATAGGTGTTGGTCAGTCCTCTTTTAAACTATTATATTTGCGGTCTGTACGCGTTCTATCTATTTCTCTTAACTCCATCTTCCTGAGCCGGATATTAAGAGGAGTGATCTCGACCAATTCGTCGTCGTCGATAAACACAAGCGCGAACTCGAGATTAATCTTCCGCGGAGGCACCAGCTGGATCGCCATGTCGCGGGTCGAGGAACGCATATTGCTTAATTTTTTCTCCTTCTGCGGATTCACTACTATGTCGACACCTTTATTATATATACCTACGATCATACCCTCGTATACCATATCCCCCGGCGCGACAAACATCTCCCCGCGCTCCTGCAGATTCCAGAGCGCGTAGGCTACCACTTTCCCGTCGCCGTTCGAGACCTGGACGCCCCGCTGGCGTTTCGGCATATCACCTTTATATGCCTGATATTCGAGAAAGTTCTGGCACATAACGCCGCTCCCCTTCGTCATCAGCAGAAATTCGCTTCTAAAACCTATCAACGCCCTCGACGTAATGATAAACTCCATCCGTATGCCGTTGGAAGATGTGGTCTTCAGGTCTTTCATCTGTGCCTTGCGCTCTCCGAGCGCCTGCATGATCATGCCCTGATATACACTATCCGCCTCTATCACCACCACTTCGACCGGCTCAAGTGTCTGGTCGCCGATCTTCTTTAAAATAACCTGTGGTCTTGAAACTTCCAGTTCATACCCTTTACGGCGCATCGTCTCGATAAGGATCTCGAGATGAAGCTCGCCTCGGCCGGAAACCTTAAATCTCTCGCCGCCGTCAGTTTCCTCGACTTTTATGCCGACATTCACCATCGCCTCATGCTCAAGGTATTCGCGGATATGGCGCGAGGTAAGAAATATACCTCCGTCCTTCCCGGCGAGGGGGCTCGTGTTGTGGGAAAAATTCATGGATATCGTCGGCTCGTCGATCTTTACGGCGGGCAACGCTTTCGGGTCATCGATACATGCGATCGTTTCGCCGACCGACACGCCCTCGATGCCGGTTATCAGGATAATATCTCCCGCCGTCGCATCATTTGCCTCCACGCGCTTCAGCCCCTGATATTTCATGATCTTAGTCACCTTGTTCATGGTGATCGTGCCGTCGCGCTTCACGAGGGCGACGGGATCCCCGACGCGGACAGCGCCATGGAATATGCGTCCGATCGCCATGCGTCCAAAATACGAATTGTGGTCGAGCATCGTAACAAGCATCTGGAAAGGGAGCTCCGGATTTGCGATGGGCGGCAATACCCTATGCAGGATCGTGTCCAGAAGAGGCTTTATATTATCGCTCGGTTCGTCAAGATCGAGCGTGGCGTATCCATCCCGTCCGGAGGCATAAACTATCGGAAAATCGAGCTGTTCATCGGACGCGTTAAGCTCGCAGAAAAGATCGAACGCCATGCCGGCAACTTCATCCGGCCGCGCGTTAGGCCGATCGATCTTATTGATAACAAGGATCGGCTTTAAATGCATCTCGAGGGACTTTTTCAGCACAAATTTCGTCTGGGGCATGGGCCCGTCTACGGCATCGACGAGCAAAAGTACGCCGTCGACCATTTCAAGTATGCGCTCCACTTCGCTTCCGAAATCCGCGTGCCCCGGCGTATCGACGATATTGCATTGCACGCCCTTATAATTAAAAGATGCGTTCTTTGAAAATATCGTGATCCCTCTCTCCTTCTCGAGAGGGTTTGAATCCATTATAGTCGTCTCGCCTTCCTCGAACTTATAGGCGCCCGTATATTTGAGCAATGCGTCGACAAGCGTCGTTTTTCCATGATCAACGTGCGCGACTATCGCCAGGTTCCGTACGTCTTTTCTTCTTTTTTGATTCGGCATTGGCTTGAAGCCTTTTCTTTTTATACTTTATTAAAATAAACCGGCGAAACGATCTTTAATATCGTAAATACGCCGATCAAATATGACATCGTTCTGGGTCACCGGCCGTTTAAGCCTTATCCCGTCTAAGCAGGTGCACCTGCTTAGCGCGACATACAGCTGGCCGTGAGTAAATGCGCCGTACCCCAGGTCGATTATAACTTTGTCGAAAGTCTGCCCCTGGCTCTTATGAATAGTTATGGCCCAGGCGAGTTTTATGGGATATTGCGCGAAATCTCCCACGACCTCATCTTCTACTTTATCCTCATCCTCGTTATAACTATATTCGATTTTCTGCCATTTGACAACAGGAACATCGCATACGCGCCCGTTAATATCCACAGCTATAGAGTCGCCCGACAGGCCGACGACTTTTGCAAGCGTGCCGTTTACCCATTGCTTGGCGGGATCATTCCTTATCAATATTACCTGCGCGCCTTTTTTAAGTTTTAGGGCGGCAGGACACGGATATGCCGACTCGTCGAATTTCCCGGAAGAGACGGCCTCATATGTTATCTCCTTGCCGGGAAGTTTCGATAAGCGATCCTGATTTATCGTGTTTGCCAGGCTATTCGTCGTCGTCAGGATCACCGTGGAATCTTTTTTGGAAACCGCGGTGTCTTTTTGAACCCTTTCATTCAATGTATCCAAATCCTCTTCGGTATATTCTTTATTCCTGACCCTGTTCAAGAGCTCCATAAACGAACCGTCTTTTTGCCTATATATAGTAGAAAGCTCGACGGATCTGAGGTTGCAATCGTTAAATACTTTGGCGCTGAAAAAATAAGGGCTTGGATACCTCTCTTCCAAAAGCCCTCTTGCTTCATGCTCAACCACGGGAGATAGCTGGAAAAGGTCTCCGAAAAATACCATCTGAACCCCGCCAAACGGCGTCTTCATCCTGCCGCGGTTGAGGCGCAGGGCATAGTCGATACCATCCATAAGATCCGCGCGAACCATCGACACCTCGTCTATTATTACCATATCGAGATTCCCGACCAAGCTTCTGTCCCGCAGGCGCTTTACGGCATCCTTTTGAATTATCTTCGGAGGGAGTTTAAAGAAGGAATGGATGGTCTGGCCGCCTATATTGATCGCCGCAACCCCCGTCGGGGCTAACACGATTATTTTCTTCCCGGTATGGGCTTTGAAATATTTTAAAAGGGTGGATTTGCCGGTACCTGCCTTTCCTGTGATAAAAAGGCATTCTCCGGTATTCTCCATAAGATCAAACGATTTCCTGAATTCGTCATTGATATCAAGATGCGTCGGGAGATGATCTCCTGTCATCATTTGATCGGCATAGAACTTCATGATATTTCTCCGGTGTGAATTTTTATTTTAAATGGGTAAGAAAAACCTCACCCCAATACCCGGACTAAAGTCCGGGGTATCGGGCGGCAGGATAAAAAGAATACCGCTAAATAAAAATATCCTGAAAACTAAAAAGCGTAAGACGCATGGCCGATCACGCTCAGCTGATCTGACCATACATAGACGCCTCTTTTCGACGTGTAATCTATGCCGCGTGGATGGTTTTCATCTCTGATAACTCCCGTCGTTCTTATCCAGAGATAATCTACGTCCAATCCGAGCTTAACGGTATCTGAGATGACCATATCGGCGCCGGCGAGAAAATACATAGAATTGCCGCGCGAGGCTATGTGAGAGATAAGGTTTCCCCTCCTCTGCAGGTGGAAATCCTCGTTATATCCGTAAACCGGCCCCCAGTCCGCTTCCGTATGCAATTTGATCGCCAGGTTTTTAGACATCTTCGGGAAATTGCACACCGTCCTGAAGCCTATCTGATAAATATACCAGTCCTGTTTAAAGCGTATAAAGTCGCCATACATAATATTGGATGTCGTATCGCTCGGGGCGCCTCCATCCACGTCCAAATCATACCACTCCCACTGCGTCCCATCATACGTAGTAACGTCCGTCCTCTGATACTGGAACGCGAATAGCGGCCGCACTTCCAGCCACTTGGGCAATCTAAGCCAATCGGAAATATTAAAATCGATATCACTGCGGCAATTAAAACCTTTATCGACACGCAGATCGCCTTCGGAATATACGGCAAGAGCGTTTATAGAGTCAATGGTCGTCCAATCCGAATCTTTCATTACTCCGTCGGAAACTTTGGAAATGTTAACGCCGAGCTTACTGCCTATCGACCATCTCGGGCAGGTGCGGCGAAGGGTAAAATCGAGCCACCAGGTATTCATCGGAAATTCCAGCCTGCTTAACGGAGTGGTATATGGCTCGTCTTTGTCGCCGTATTGATATGAATTATGGCTTGCTATGTAGCGGCGCACGTCGAGATCAAACTCCCAGTTTTTCGGAATACTAAGCGCGCTTTTATTTTTTGTTACTTCAGTTGCGGTGTCAACGGCGGTAGAGGAAGGTAGTGGATAATGGCCGAAAATATCTGAAACTATGTCCCTCCAGGTTGTCTTCGCTATATCGGCAGATTTTTCGCCGGCCCAGACGACATTTGGTAAAACAGAAAGCGCTAAGATTACTACTACAGTGCGTAAAACTTTAATCATTCGCCTGTCCTCCTATTATTTTTTAAGCGGGACATAAAAAAACAGTGCCAGAGAAATTCTAACACTGTGAATAATTCTATTATTGGGATTGTCCATAACGCTACGATTATAGCATATAATTTTATATTTGAAAATAGTCAGCATAAAACTAGCTGATTGATACTCTACACACCTCTCTACTCTTAAAGTAAGAAAGAGATTCTTGGTAGCTCAAAAGAGATTTGAACCTCTCTTGCACTCAAATACAGTAACCTGTTAAGTAAGAAAGTTGGTTTTTATGCGAATTTGCCACAAAATACCGCCCAACTTATTAATTGGCTTGAGCTATTCGATGTATGACCTCGGAGATAAAAGTCTGATATCTAATGCCCAATTGATGCGCTTTATGCTTGATATTCTCAAGGTCATGGCTATTGACGCGGATGTTTAAAACCGCATCCTTCTTCCTTGCGGCTATAGCATTGATTATTTGCTCATATTCCTGTTTATCCACCGGAACAAAATGTTCAAGGCTATCTTCAATGACCCTCTCTTCTCTGGTTAATTTAATCTTTCTCATAACGGCTTCCTTTCTTGTAAATCTTCATCAGTTTTCTGCTTGGATATATTGTTTTCAAAAATATTACATCACCTTCTATCACATAAGGCACAGCCCATAAATAACTTTTATGCTGATAAATAAGAATCTTCTGATTTTCCCTGCTTGGGTGTTTACGTATATCGATTAACTTAGAGGCAATAATCTCTTCAAACGAAACACCTCTAGTTCGTTTTAACCTCTCGCTCTTAAGTGCATTCCATTTGATCGTCTTCATATCTTGTATATACATATTGTATTATATAATCTTGAAAAGTCAAGAAAAATCTGATCGGAAAATTTAATACGTTGCGGCATGAAGCATCTTAAGCTTGCCTCAATTCTTCAAGCATAGCCGGACGGTTACTATATTTTATGGATAGTTTTGCCACTTGGGCCCTGTAAGAGCTCGAGAAATACTGCGGTAGATTTACAGAATATCAATCAAAGATAACGCCCTAACTCTTTAACGCGTGGCCAAATAAAAAAAGCCCGACGAATGCTTCTCGTCGGGCAATTATTGTACCTCATTATCTCGAAATGAGTTACGGATACTGGTAGCCCCATGGGGATTTGAACCCCAGTCTTTAGGCTGAGAACCTAACGTCCTAGGCCAGGCTAGACGATGAGGCCGCGAAACTTTCTTCGAAGTATCTTAGACTCCAGGGCCTGAAAATCTTCTTCGAAAGATTTGCTGAAGTCCTTCGATTTTCCGGAGGAAAATCGAAGTATCTTAGACTCCAGGGCCTGAAAACTTTCTTCGAAAAGTTTTCAGAGTATGGTGCGCGGGACAGGACTTGAACCTGCAAGGGTTGCCCCAACAGCCCCTCAAACTGTCGTGTCTGCCAGTTCCACCACCCGCGCATGAAAATACAGACAGTTATTATACAAAACGCGGTCGGAAATAGCAAACATAATTGGGTTATTTTTTATTATTGATGCTCTTTTTATCGGCGGGTTTTTCCGCGCCTGACGGCAGGCCTACGGCACGTAGAGGCAGAGGATTATTTCCGGGCAGTAAAATCTTTGCGGCATTTTCACTATCAAGCGATACTTTTACGGTTGCATTTTCAAAACCGTCTTGCCTTGAAGGCTCAGGATCCCTGCTCGCGGGCTCATGGACATTCTTAGGCTTCAGTTCGGGCATTTCTACAGGGGTACTAAAGATCGATAGCTTATAAGATCCCGAGCCGCTTTTCTCGAGCAACTTAGCGGATTGAGCCATCTGAGATTGAACCAATTGCATATTCGCTGTCGGTATACTTATATTAGAATACGCGGGAGCCGACAACATTACTCCGCCCGGGCCCATCATCATGCCGCCACCCATAGCGCTCGTTATCATCATGGACGATGTTGGATTGAAGAAAAAGATCGCATTGTTTATCTGAGGCGTATTTGTATTACCGCTGGGCGCTGGTACCGGCCTGGCGGTTCCCATCCAATTTGTACAACGGGTAAATAGGCTCGTAGGGTCGTATATGGTAGCGCCTAAGTTATTCGAGTCGTATCCGTCAAGATACTGAGTTACTACAGCGCCTTCAGGGTTTATCTTCCATTGGGTATTGGTAGTTCCTGTTGTGGAGCTCTTGAATATGAGCTTACTTGTAGATGTGCCTTTAAGTGTTAGGATACCTTTGATATCCTGCAACTTGTCGGCTTCGAATATGAGGGATTTGCCGGCTACTTCACATGTGAAGTCGTAGAATGTATTATCCCCTGTTATATTGGCGTCGCCCGTACCTACAAATTCTACCTCACCTGTGCCATAAGTAAATGTACCTGAGTTATTATACCAGCTACCTGATAATGTTATGTCGTAGTTACCTGAGGCAAGGGTAGAGCCGCTTCCTATGGTTAGATCACCTGTTATGGTGGTATCGCCTGCTAATGTCTTGGTATCCACACCCGATAAGGCAAGATTCACGTATGTGAGTGTATTATCTATTGCCTGGGCTGTTGCGCCACTGTATTCCACGGTCGAACCTGCGTTCAATGTCGGGCTCGCGAATCCGATGTAGTTACCCGCGAAGGTGGCGGCGTCTACCTTGAGGGTACCCGTAACATCGAGAGCTGAGGTGCCGGAGCCGGTCAGCGTTGAACCGTTGGGGTCGAATGTGCCAGCAGAAACGCTAAAGTCACCGTAGACATTAGCCGCACCCGCTAAAGTAAAGGTAGTAGCAGTATGATTCACGTCGAGATTATAATAATTCGTAGCGGCAACATTAGTAGCGGAGGAGCCCTGATAACTTATAGTGCCTGTAGTAGTGTCAATACGTCCTCTAGACCCTACGATTAAAGGCGTACCGGAACCGGATAATATAAGAGTATGCCCATCAAGACTCAATGTAGCCACATTAAGAGTGAGGCTATTTATTGTGCACAAATTGGTAACGGTAGTATTGCCATCCAGAGTATAAACCCGACCACTAAGGAGAATATATTCGCCGATCTTGAGATTATAATAGGTAAAACTGCTATCTATGATAGCATCGGCATCAGTAACATAACTAACAGTTGAACCGGGGTTAAGCGTTATCGTCTCAAATCCAGAATAGGCGCCAGTAAACGTTGTCTTGCCAACCGTTATCGTTCCGCTAACCAATAGAGCATTTGAACCGCCGTTGCCCGTAACCGTATAGATAGTAGAGAATTTGAGATTAGCTGGCACAGTAAGCGTACCGTTAATAATAATGTCAGTATAACAAGTAGCATCTGCTAATAACGTTAAATTATTAAAGCTCGAAGTGGCAGACATATTAATATAGTTGAACCCGGCTCCACCGCCTATAATAACCGTGCCGGAAATATTGGTAAATGCGCCCGAAGAGCTAAAGCAACTTTTAGCATTTATTGTCGTAGATGTCGCGGTAAAAGAACTACTGCCACCTGTACCAGCTGTGCCACCATTGCCACCGGCACCTACTTCAGTGCTCCCCGTCCCGCCTATGCCGCCGATACCGCCGGGGCCACCCCAATCACCGCCGCCTGCGCCACCATCGCCGCCGGTAGCGCCATCGCCACCCACACCTGTACCGGGATTGCCAGCGCCGCCGGTATTTCCACCGCTACCGTCAGAAACCGTTATATTACCCTCAACAGTTATATCCCCGCCACCGCACGTAAATGTCGCCACACCGCCATCGCCACCGGTACCGCCCACACCGCCATCGCCACCGGTGCCACCATTGCCACCATCGCCGCCCTTGCCGCCGGAGCCTCCGGGACCTATTGGATCGCCTGTTGTGGAACCTGTGCCGCCATCGCCGCCACCGCCGCCATCGCCGCCCACGCCTGGCGATCCGCCGTCGCCACCTGTGCCGCCATCGCCGCCCACGCCACCTACAATATCCAGATCTCCATTTATAATTATATCCCCAATACCGCCATTAAAGATCGCGTCAAGACCCGTGGTGCCGGTGCTACCGGTGCTTCCGGTAGCTCCTTTATTACCATTGGCGCCTGCTATGCCATCAGCGCCTCCTTGTCCTGTATAAGCTTCGCCGTTACCACCCCTACCTCCGGTACCGCCAGTATCGCCAACGCTACCGGTACCACCCATGCCGCCTGTTTCGCCATCGGTACCTCTCACGGCGAGACCGCCTACCGTAAGCGTTTGGCTTCCCGCGTTAAATGTAGCGCCGCCATTTATCGTCATGTTGCCGCTAACCGTTATTGTGGATGTACCACTCGCGGAATCGGCTGTAAATGTACCTCCAGACTGCGCCCAACCGCCAGAACTTACGTCAATTGTAATATTATCGGCTATATCCGATCGCGTTATCGTTGATAAATAATTGCTTGCAATAGTTACTCCATATATGCTAATGCTTCCATCTATTATGCATGAACCTGAGTTTCCATCAAAGATCACCATATCATCAGATGTCGGCAAAAAGTCCGCGCTGGTAGCCCCACCCGACGAATCGGACCAGTGGTTCGCCGCATCCGACCAGTCACCACTACCTACCCAGTAACGATCGGCATCCCATCCTGAAGCATTAGTTTTTATGACAGTGCCGGATTTTACCTGGATAGGCGTTGCAGGGCCTGTAGCGATAGAGTCGTAGACTTTAACATAGGCGAGATACGCGTTGCCCTGAGCGTCACTTACGGCGTTAATGTATATGGTGAATTCGTTGCCTTCCCCTGGAACGGAGGACTGCAGAGTAATGTAGGCGTCGGAGGTGCCTTCTATGGTAAGGGTGCCTGTTATGGTATAGGTGTGTCCTGATTCAAAGGTTATGACTTTGCCTGGGACTATGCATGTAAGGTTGGAGAATGTGATATCGCCATAGAGGTTTATAGGATCTGCCCCTATGAGATTGATGGAGTTCGCGATTAAATTAAGTATTGCGTCTTTATTGTAGAGAATTGAGCCGAAGCCGCCCTCGGGCGGGCCTCTTAAGAGTATAGATGTGCCTATGCCTGTGGATTCGAGTATATCGAAGTCGCCTGTAGTCTTTCGTATGTTAAGGGTGTCGGCGTCTATTTTAAGGGGCTTATCGTATGTGCCGAACTGGTTTGCTATTAAAGTAAGAGTGGGAGCTGTAAGTATAACTGCTGAACTCGTATCTATAAGGCCGTCAGATTTCAAGGTGACGTTACTTGTTGTAAGGTATGAGACGTTTAAGCCTGTACCTTCTATCGTGATCAAGGTATCGTTAATAGTAAGTGTTTCGATGTAGAGAGTGGGGCCTGTTTTGTATATTTCCACATTGGGCGATAGGGCGGTGATATTTTCCAACGTCTCCCCTGTTAAGCTTATAAGAGTAGGCGAAGAATCACTGCCAATATAAATATTGTCCGCTGTCATCGCGGCGGTTACATTAACAGACATGTCCGAATCTATCTCGATATCACCTTCCGAGGTAAGTGTGCCCGCTATGGTAACATTAGAGCCTTCAGCAACTATCTTTATCTTGCCGTTCTCACTTACAAGTCTCGTAGCTCTTATGATACCGGTGTTATTGACAGCGTTCTCGAATATACCCTGGGCGGTCTTGGCTGTCAGGAACACCTGATGAGCTTCGAGAGTTCCGGAATTAGCGATAGCGTCTTTTACGGTAGAGCCATCGGCATTTACCACACTGCCGGATGTAGCCTCGGTTACTTCGACATTGATGAAACCTTTCGCATCGAATGTAACGACCGTCTTATCTCCTGAGGCCAAATGTATCGTACCCGCTGTCGCTACTATGATGCCTCTATTCTCAACAGCGGATGCGATTAAAGCGATGTTGGTTCCCCGGATAGTGCCCTCATTGAGTATCCTGGCATAGTCCGCACCCTGGTCTCGCAAGAGCGCGTAGTTGCCATTTATGAAATTGGTATTGGATACGTCGAGAGTGGACATCACGAGGTTATTGGCGTTTATGTTGGCGGTGCTGGTTACGTTGATGCCATTGGAGTTGACGAGCATTAAGAACTGTATGTATGAATTAAAATTGCCTGATATCGTGGTGGCTTCAGAGCCTGTTACTCTGAACAATGCCGATGCTGAATCGGCCTGTGATACTACGTTTACGGTGGTATTCTGCGGCACGTTGAATGTAGTAAACTCGGCTATGGAATTATTTGCTACGGTATACGTGGTAGTATTGGTAGCGGAATCGGTAGATACCTGGACGTCACCGGACACAACCGTCATGTTAGTGCCATCCGCAAATACCGAAGTGGCAGACAACATAATAAACGCCGCGAATAATAGGATTCGGGTTAAGGTTTTCATTATAATCACCATATGGTTCTACTATAAGTATAACATATATTATACTGCAAGTCAATGGGTAGCGAGCATTCCCTTCTTCAACCTCGGAGGTTGGCCAGTTTGTCTAACCGCGGAGGTTGGCCAGTTATTTCAGTCGGATAACCTACGCGGTTAAACGGTGCGATTCAACTAACCAACCTCGCAGGTTAACGCACAAAAACAACATGCAACCTGCGAGGTTTTAACCGACTTAACCTCGGAGGTTGCATGTTGTATGATGGCGTTAACCTCCGAGGTTATTTATCATGTTAAATTTTCCAAAACCCGCATGTTCTGGTATAATCTGATATGTATACAGCATATTAGATATGGGAAGAACCAAACTAACAGGAGCGATACATATGTATGAATCGTTAAAATCGTTTCTATTAAAAACACGGCATAAAAGCACGAAGATCGCGCCACCTATTGAGGAGATAATCTGCGGAAATATTGTTACGGTTCATAGAACTTGCGGAAAGCTAAATTGCAGATGTAAAAGTGGGGTTAAGCATCGCTCACTCTATCTATCACAACGACACAACGGTAAGACAAGAATGACCTATATCCCAAAACAATCCGAAGAAATGGCATTCAAATTTGTGCAGAATTACAAGAGAATGAAGACTGTGTTAAATAGGGTCTCGGAATATAACGTTCTTCTTCTTGTCGAACCCAAGCGGCGTAAATAATAAGTATATGGTTTTGGCGCGTCTTTTTACAGCGATCTGCCGGTTTCGGTGAGGCGGAGCATGAAGGCGGTTATCTCTTTGCCGATATCTTTGGCTTTTATGAGGATGAATGTGAAGAAGCCCTGGAGGGTATTCTTCAATTCCAATATCGC
>JAQVUX010000008.1 GCA_028699255.1 Candidatus Omnitrophota bacterium
TATCAGAGCTGAGAAGATTATCAGGGCTGAGGAGGTTATCAGAACCAGTGAGATTATCTGAACCAGGGAGATCAAAAGTCAGGCCGAGGCTCGCGACTGGGATAGCGCCGGTTATTTTCAGGTCTCGACCGATATCAAGCGTTACAAACTTATCGCCTAATAAATATTTAAATGTGGCGCCTGCCATATCCGGGGTAATCCCGGTAAAACACGAGGAGACGAGCGTATAGCTTTTCAGGGAATCACTTGAACTTAGCGTCTGGGAATTTAGATTTGAATTCGTCGAGAGTTGTTTTTTGGTAGTAACTGAGATCTCCTTTTCCTCCCGGGCGAGGGATGTCGTGCCAGTATTGTCCGCAGACTCTGCACCGATATAAGTTATCGTCGCCAGACCAGGCAATAAGGTTGAGGAGCTTGAGTAACTCGTCTTCTTCAACAGACTCTCTATGCCTTGATTCTCTATCTCCTTCGTAAGTACCGTATATGTCCCGTCTTCCTTCGCAACAAGATCCCATATGAATTTTTCTCCTTTGTTATTGACACTGTAAATATGTTCTATAGATAAGCCTTTTAACTCAAAGTCCTGGATGGATAGGTTTTCAATAGCCCATTCCCTTGCTCCGCTTAAAGTCTTGCCTGTACCAAGATTGCCAAATCCGCGCTCCGCGGCGTTTATAGGTGTTGAAAGACCTAAGTCTTCGGCGCCTCTAAAGACAATAACGGTATCCACGTTAGTGCGAAGCTCTGTGGCCTCAAAATCTCTAAATAAACTGAATCTCGTCGCAATCTCTTCGGGAGTAATGGCATTGGCCACATCTTTATATGCGCCGATGAAAGCCTCGTTCCGGGTATTTTCACGAGCGAATTTTACTGTTCCGCCAAGAAGCTTTTCTGCGTTATTTGCGCTCATTGCCCTAGCGAATAGGCCGTCTTCAGGCAAAGGGTTGGCAAGTTTTGTAAAGAGCTTACCGCCGTCTGAGAGAACCGCTCCATCAGCCTTACCGAGAAGTTTGGATAAAGGCGAGGCCATGAGCTTTTCTCCGGCGGCAGGCATGACTACAGCCAGGCCTATCAGGAGAAATTTGTTATTCAGGCCGAACTCATCGTTTTCGGCGATGCTTAACGCCGTAACCCCGGGGAATACCCAGTCGGTTCCCAGATAATCGTTATCAAGGCCGGTGTCGTAATCACCTGCCGCCCAGTCATGAAGAGAGCTATAACCGGCAAACCCAAGCAGGCTATCGGATACGGATTCCACCCTGTTGGCGATGTATAGATTATACGACGTATCTATGGCCGCGTCCATAACGGAAGCGCTTGGGGACAACCCCGGTATGATGACAGAGGATAAGGCTTTACCAAACACCGTCGATAAGAAGCCTTCCAATGACGATGCCGCCTTTCTCACGGGAGCATCACCTCCGGCGGTAAGCTCCATGGTTATGGCCGAGGCAAGGTTAGAAGTTTTAATATAGTCTACAAGTTTCGTTTTAAACGACTCCGCCATATAATTAAGGCCTTTGGCTATGTAAAACTTCATCGAAAGATAGTTTACCAAAAGCCCTTTTAACGAATCGGATATAATGGCAGTCGAAACATACCCCGCAAGATCGGGACGGATACTCGATAGCGCCTGTGATAAGGCGATGAATGAGCCTACCGCGTCCCGCACCGAGACCGCGGTACCAGCCGGTCCTACACCCGGAACGGAAAGCGCCCAGAACTCTTCGGGGATATCGGAGGGCTGGAGGCTGTATCCCGGATCAGACAGGCGTAGAATCTGTTCGGAGAGTGCGGCCATAGCCTTACCATCGGTTCGTATATCGTTTGCCGGGACTGTGTCTGCCTCGTGGCCGGGATAGGTTTTTACCAGATTAAAAGATTTGAATGATCCATCGGAAAGCTCGGCAAAATAAGTCTCGGTTATGGATAAGAGAGAGCCTTCGGAATAAGCGTAGGAGCGGATCGTAATGAGCTCGCCTGTTTTATCGTAGATGTCTTCCTCTATAACGCGTCCTTTCAAATCCTTCGTGATATCGATTTCGCCTATCGATATACTGATAGACTGGTACTTCTGGCACTTGAGGCCTAAGTCGAGCGAGTAGGCGCCGGTAGCGACATCTATCGTGAATCCGATAGATGTGGTAGTGCTAAAGAGAGATTGCTTCGTCGCGGCTTCGCCGCTCCTCGCAATGACGGATGCTTCATTGATACCTAATTTAGCCAGAAGTCCCGGAGAATCCATGAAGACAGAGGCCAATACGGTTACGTTTATGACGTAATTCCCCTTGCCGTCTATCGCGAGCAGTATCTTGAAATCTTTTAAATTACTGCCCGCTATTTTGACGAGGCCGTCGATAGCCTGGGAGAGCTTATACTGGCGCAGGTCGCCTTTGGATAATTCCTTTATTATGGCCTTGATGTCGGCCGTATCGGTGCTTATCTTAATGGCTTCTATATCTACCTTGCTCGAGGAGATATCTATAGCGAATATGATAGAGTATTGACCGTCTTTTAAGAACGCGAAATTAGTATTCAAATAAGCGGTTACGGATTTTTTCAGATCCTCGTTTTTGATGGCGGTAGTGCCTTCCACTTCGAACGTCGCTCCGACTATCTCGGAGGAGGAATCGGGGGATATCCTCACGTCGATATGCAGGCTCTTCACGTCAGAGATAGCGATATTTTTCGTTATGGCGTCTTTGAGCTTTGAGACATCCTTGCGGCCGTCGGAGTGCGACAATAGCTTCTCGGCGTCTTTTACATCGAGGAAGAGATAGACCTCGCCTGTCTTCAAATCCATCTCGATATTAATCCTGTCGCCGGATTTAAGTCCCGACATGGCGGCCCAGTCTTTTGCAGTGCCTTTTAAGCTATCGAATCCCACCTCACCCTGTAGATACGCCTTCTGCCCATCCTCTGTCATCACTATGCGGGCGTAGTCACCTTCCTTTAGCGAGAAGTTGGCGTTGTAGCTCGCCCGCGCCTGGTCGGAAGCGAGTATATTGAGCACTCCTTCTATCTTCGTCGCAATGTCCTGCGATATGTCGAAGACGACGTAGAACTCCCCGTCGATGGAATTATATAAAAGAGTAACGGAGGTTATGTCGAGCGCCTGGGCTACTTCGAGAGCTTTACCGGTGAGGAATGAGGCATCTATTTCGGACATATAGATGAAGCCGGAGGCGGTTGCGTTTTTGTAAAAATCGCCTGCCCTGACGGAAGAAGCGGCCTCCTCGAGAAAATCGGCGGAAGTGTATTCGGATGCCGCTTTCGAAACGCTGTAAGCTTGAGCATATGTGTCCTGCAATATGCTGTTACGCTCCGTCGCTAACTGATAGAAGTCGGAGGTCGACCGAATGTCAAATGTCCGCAAATCATACGAATCAAGGTAGAAGTCTTTCGCGGGCTCGTATATATTATAGTCGAAAGCCCTGAGCACACTCGCTTCTTTGGCGTCGTTATAAAATCTCTCTTCGCTCGTCTCCTGATACTTATAACTATCGAGACATTTATCACTATTATAGGTCTGGTGTAATGAAGGTGTTTTCAGATAATCAAAATACCCGCCTATAACATTCTTCGTGACAGCCGAGAGCGCGCTATTTAATTCCGACGGATTCTGCTCGACGTAGTAGTCGATCGCGGCGATCGAGACAGACTCTATGGCGGCGAGCGTCATGTATACGTCACTACCCGCGGCGAGGTTTATTTTGCCTATCGCGTTATCGTAGCCATAACCTATCGCCATAGAAGCAAAGGATGAGACCGCCGAGGTAAGAAAAGTGTTCCAACCACAGGCGTCGCCTGCAATGACTATGCTCTTCGACACAGCCGTCTGGATGAGCCCTTTGCATACAGCGTTCCAATAATTTTCCGCGGTAGTCGCCGATTTCCCGGCATTGATGAGATTACTGAAAATACCCTGCACAGATTCGGGAAGTAATTTTTTTGCGGCGGCGAAAAGATTATCAAAGAAATGGTTCATTTGCAAAATATCTAACCCTATCGAAACACCGAAATTGACCCAACTAAATGTACCGTTTGCCATCGACATTATCGCGTCAAACACCGTGGCCAGGATACTGCCAACCCCCTGAAAGCCCGGGATGACATTGATCGCCTGGAGAAATACGTCTACTATCGACTGGAACCAACTGCCAAACGAATCCCAGAAGCCCGACTCCACGTCCATGTTGACATATTCATTTTTCGTCTGGGAGGTCTGCGCGCCGTATTTATCGTAGTCCGTCCATGTCTCACTGTGCTGGTGCACGGTAATGGTGGAGTCCTTGCCCTGGCTCTCGCTGTATGAATAGTCGTAGTAGTAATGATTTTGCGAAGTAAGGAGATTCCCGATAGAGTCATATGTATAAAGATTTTCACTGTAACCGTTTTCGATCGCGGTGTAATTTTCTACAAGTTGTCCTAAGCCGTTATAACGCGAGCTGTCCACATGCGAAATCGCACCGTCGATCGTGGTCGTGTAACTGCACTGCCGGCCGTTTGAGTCATACTGGATACCGTTGGTTATAGTGGTCTTGGCGGACAGCGTATTGCCGCTCGAATCTTTGGTCGTGACTATATCTTTTTCGTACAGGATGAGGCTATCGGTATTATAATACGTGGCCGTCCGCTGGGTGGTAATCTCGCGCCATTCCAGCGCGGAGCCGGAGGAGATATCGACGAGCCCGGTATCGGTCTCGGTGAAAGTCTTGATCCTGCCCGAGGCGTCGTAAGTCCCGTCGGTAGTAACTTTATGAGTGGTTATGCTGGTTACGTCGGTACGCGTCGTAGGAACCGTAATATCCTCCGTCCAGCCGGTAAGATTACCTTTGGCATCGTAAGTCATGTCGTATCGCACTGTCGCAGTGGTGACATCGATGGCGGCGGAGGTAGAAGAGTCGGTGCCGTAGGTGCGCGTTATTTCGGTGTAGCCGATTATCCTGCCGTAATCGTCGTAGGCCACGTTACTGAAAACGCTGTCGGTGATCTCATCCGGGGCGGAAGAGCTGACGGATACATCCTCGTATCCTGTGAGAATGCCGCCTTCGTACACCATATTCGAGCGCGTGGTAGTTACCGTAAAGTCGAGAGTACCGTCGGAGCTTACGGTATGCGCGACCTCGGTGTAGCCGGTAACTTTATTCGCCGTGTAGCCTGTGGCCGTCCAGGTCGTGGTGGTGGTAACGGTGCCCTCGCCGGTGTCGCCCCAGTAGCCGCTCCAGGCACACTCACTATCGACCTTTGTATATTGCAGTATGTTATTTTTTTCGTCGTAAACGTAATCCGATGTCTGGCTCGTCTTGTGGACAAGATTGACTGCGGTGTAGTCGTCGGAAACGGCCTGCATTTCGTACATGTAATGATAGATGTCTTCGTTACCGCCTCCGGCGCCGTCGTCCACCCTCTTGGCCTGACCGTAGAGTCTTACCTGTATCTGAGTAACACCCGTCCAGCCGGCAGAGTCAGTAACAACAGTATTATTCTGCGAGTAACCGCCGGACCAGTCGCCGCCGCCGGAGCCGAATTCATCGGCCAAGACGGTTGTTCCGCTATCCGAAGTTATGGTTATATATACGCCCCACGCTCCGGAGTTATTAGAGGCGCCCGACCATGTCTGGGCGAAACAGTACAAAAGCCATGACAATGATACTATGTCCTGGGGCGTCGTGAACGTCCATGTCCAGTAGGTATAGTTGCCGTTATAGTAATATCCGGAGCCGCCTCTTTCTCTGTAGTAATATCCACTGTAGGTATCCAGGTCCCCGTCGCATGCGTTCGAAGCCGAAGTGCTAAGACTGCTGACATACGAATTCACTGTAAGGATGGTGGACGAGCAGACATCGGTCACCTGCTCATACTGGTAGTCGTCCTCACTCGTTTCGGTTGTAGCGACGCGCCCTTCCTCGTCGTAAGTCGCCGCCCACGTCGTGCTGTAGATTACGGCTTCGGCGGCGCCGAATATGTTCATGTCGTCCGATGAAAGGCTCGAATATCCCCCGGCGGAAAAGATATCGATATACGCGGAGATATTCTGCGAAAGCGCGGCAGTGCCGTCGAAGAGACTGTAGGAAGCGGCCTCACACCTTATATCGGTGGAATAGACCGCGTGTCCGTCCGAATCGTAGGAACATGTCCATTTCGACACGTAACTACGCTCGTCGGCCTTGTGATAATACGTGACTATCGAGACCGGCTTTTCGTTTTCATCGTATCCTTCCACGCTATCGACTACGACGGCAATCGAGTCCTCGTAATACTCCTTATGCACAGACACCGTCAAGACATTACCGTCGGAAGTGTAAGTGTAGGAATACGTCTCAAGCCGCGTCGCTACGCCGGTAGAATCGGTCTCCTCTACGAGGACGCGCCGGCAATCCGCGTCATAGGTAAACTCCGCGGACGAGCCGTCGGAGAGGTTGGACACTGAAACGCTCAAGGCCCCGTCGGAAGAGTCTGTGTAGGCTATCGCCGCTATCGTATTACCGGAGCCATCCTGTAGCTCCGAGAACCTGTTGTCCGAATAAATGAATACGTTGCCTTTGGCGTCGGTGATTTTTGCAACCTCGCCCTCGGCATTATATTCTATCGACGTCGCGCCGGATAGGTTTATGTCCTGATAAGCCTCGCTCGCCTCAAGCACACTTATGATGTCGTTGAAATAATCCGCCGCGGAGGCCGAACCGGACCTTGAGCCGGCGGCCTCGTCCTCACCGCCGGATAAACTGCCGGAACCAATTAAGGCTTGGTAGCTTTCGGAATATTCGAAATATATGAGCCGGTTATCGGTGTCGTAGATAGCGGTGTAGTCGCCGTTTGTCACGACGGTGGTCTCAACTTCGCCTTTCGTATTATATTTATACGTGCGCAGGGAATAATTTTCGCCGAAAAATATCGTATCGTCACCGGAGGCCACCTTGTCCTCGATAATTTTGTCCTTGTCGTAAACGATGTCATAAACGGTCGATATGCTTATGGCGGAATCGTCCGACGTGGTAAGCGTATAGCTTTTCATGCGGCCGCGGCTATCGTAAACTATGCCGCTCTGTTTGGAATAATCGCCCGTCCGGACAAGGTTTTCGTCGAGCTCCCAGGTGGTTATCGCGCAAGCGTTATCGCCTGAATAATCGTCGAGAGTTACCTCCTTGTACGTGGTATCCTCGTTTGGGACTACCGTTATCACATTGTACGAGGCGAGGTGCTCGTCGGAGTCGTAAATGTAGTTTTCCTGTGTCGTGACCTCGCCTGTCCGGTCATACGCGAGCGTAGCATCATTCCAGACTACGACACTACGCACCATACGATTATAACGGCCGTCGGAGTCGAAGTCCGAAAATGCCACCTCCGTCGTCCGGGAGAGCGTACCGGAAGAAGCGTCCCACGCCCATTCACCACCGGGCGTGTATATCGCCTCGATATATCCCGTATTCCGGCCTTCGGAGTCGTAGGTAAAATCCGTCCTCGCGTAATAGTCCCACTCGGCGGTATCTTCCCCGGCATACTGGCAGGTCGTGCCCTCCATGTAGCAAATCTCTTCATGGCCCCTCGCGCCGGAATATTCGGCCATGCAGTTTTGAGTCAGTCCTGTCACATCGGATGAGCCTTCCGCGCCGTCAAAGTAGGTATACGATTTGGCAAGCGTCCACCCGGCGCCGTATTCATATATAACGGTAGACTCGATCTGCGCCACGGAGGAATCGGAAGCGGTGGTATGGGCTTGCGAAAAAAACATAACCTCGGCGCCTTTCAAGCCTTCATAATACGCAATATTCACAAGCTCGCCCGTCTGGTCATGCGTCTTCGCCGCGGTAAGCGCGTCCTGGACAAACGCATCCGGCGCGCGTAAATTATCAGGGCCGTAATAATAATATACTGTCGACTTCACCGCGCCGTCGTCATAATAATTTACCGTGTAATCGCTTATTTCAAAACCGGCGAGCCCCGCGAAATATGTTTCGGAAAGTTTTGTTGCGCCGAGCGAATCGTATGTTATTGTTTCCGCCAAAGCGCCGGATAAAGAATAAACGTAATTTGTTATACTATCGACGGCGCCGTTATAATAATTCGTGCAGGTGTCGGCTTTCTCTTCTCCTGACAGGCCTTTGTAAATCGTTTCGGATGTGATGTTGCCGTCGGAATCCGTGGCGATGGTAAGTAATAGGCTCCCTGTAACGCCATCGTAAGTATACGAGGTAATAGTATCAAGATATGGACTACCGTCGGGATCGACGCTATAGCTTGTTGTGAAAATTATTTTTTCGCTTCCCGATAGGCCGGAATATTCGCCTACCGATGTTACAAATCCTAAAGAGTCTTTCGTTATTGTTCCGGTTATAGCGCCGGATGTAGCGTAGGTATAGGTTGTGACACCAACGATGTTATAATTCTCGTCGAAGGTGGCAACGCTTGTTAATTTTTCGCATCCCGAGAGGCCTGAATAAGCCGATTCGGATGTAACAATGCCGCTCGAATTACTCATTACAGTTTTAGTTAACGCGCCCGAAACGTCATAAGAATAGATTGTGGCGGTTAATATATCCCCGAGTTTATCAAGGGTGGTGGAGCTTGCGATCTTTTCTTCGCCCGAAAGTCCGGAATACGCAGATACGGATGCGACGACATCCTCAGAGTCAACCGTAACGGTCAATACAAGAGCGCCGGACCCGTCGTACGAATAGGTTGTGACCGTTAAAGCATTACCTGCGTCGTCAAAAGTTGTGACTGCGGAAGCTTTCTCGTATCCCGATAGGCCTGAATACACGGATTCGGATGTAATAACGCCGCTCGAATTTTTAGTTACGGTTTTAGTCAAAGCGCCCGATGCGTTGTAAGAGTAATTTGTCATCGAAAGCATATCGCCGGACTTATCATAAGAGGTAGCCGACAATGCCTTCTCGTAGCCCGTAGGGCCCGAATATGTGGATTCGGATGTAATTATACCGTCGGGATCGGTCGTAACAGTCAGGATAAGCGCGCCGGAGAGGTCGTAAGTGTAATCTGTTTGGGTTAAAACATTATAGAGCTTATCGAAAGTTGTTACGGATGAAATTTTTTCTTCGCCGGTTAATCCTGTATAAAGAGTTTCGGAGGTAATTATGCCTTGCGAATCGCGCGTTACAGTCCCGGCAAGAGCGCCGGAGGCTGTATAAGAGTAGTTTGTAACTGTAAGAGCATTATGAAGCTTATCAAAAGTCGTCGACGACGTTATCTTCTCCTCGCCGGAAAGGCCGGAGTATGTGGATTCGGATATAATGATACCGTCGGGGTCAGTAGTTACTGTGCCCGCAAGAGCGCCGTAGGCATCGTAGGAATAACTTGTCGTCGAGAGGGCATTTTCCAGTTTATCAAAAGTAGTAACGCCCGATACTTTCTCTCCCCCTTCGCGGCCGGTATAAACAGAACTTGAAGTAATAATGTCATCCGCGTCTTTAGTTATAGTAGCTATCAGGGCGCCGGAGGCGTCGTAAGTATAAGCAGTGACCGATACAATATCATGAGATTTATCGAACGATATCGTGGATGTGATTTTTTCGAATCCAGAGAGTCCGGAATATACAGACTCGGACGTAACTACACCGTCGGAATCAACCGTAGCGGTCGAGGCTAATTCTCCGGAGGCGTCATAAATGTAGCTGGTCGCAGTAACGACGGTGCCGGAATTGTCAAAGGTTGTAACCGTAGAAATTTTTTCATATCCTGATAGCCCCGAGTATGCGGATTCGCATTTAATCATACCCGTCGAATCACTCGTTATTGTTTTCGATAAAGCACCGGCGTCATCATAGGAGTAGATCGTAGTAGTTAGAACATTGTCGGAAGCGTCATATGTTATGATGGACGATACTTTTTCCTCACCCGAAAGTCCGGCATATAAACTCCTGGAGGTAATAACTCCGTCGGAATCGCAGGCTACAATCGACGCAAGAGCGCCGGAGGCGGCGTAAGAATAAGCTGTGGTAGTTAATATGCTACCGAGATTATCAAAAGTTGTTGAGCTTACGATCTTCTCCTCACCTGATAGGCCTGAATAAACGGATTCAGATGTAGTAACACCGCCGGAATCGGTCGTAACGGTCAGAGTTAATGCGCCTGAAGCGTCGTAAGCATAGTTTGTAATAGTGAGGATATTGCCGGTTGCGTCAAAAGCCGTAACTGTAGAGGCCTTCTCTTCTCCCGACAGCCCTGAGTAAACCGTTTCGGATGTAATGACGCCACCCGAATCTTCTGTTACCGTTTTTATCAGCGCGCCGAAGGAATTGTAAGAATAACTCGTCGTCGCAAGAACATTGCCCGTTTTGTCAAAAGTAGTAACAGACGCTATATTCTCCTGATTCTCAAGGCCGGAGTAAGACGTCGCGGAAATAACAACGCCGGTCGAATCGGTAGCCGTAGCAAGTGTAAACGCCCCGGCTACATTATATGTATAGGAGGTGGTCGTTAAAACATTATGCGATTTATCGTATGAAATTACCGACGAGATTTTTTCATAACCCGAAAGGCCTGAATAAACTGATTCAGATATGATTATACCGTCGGAATTATTCGTGGCTGTCGATATAAGAGCTCCTGAGATATCGTAAGAGTAGGTTGCAATCGTTAAAATATTGCCCGATTTATCGTATGCCTTTACAGTAGAAACCTTCTCCTCGCCCGATAGCCCTGAATAAACTGTTTCGGACGTAACAACACCGGATGAATCTTTCGTTATATTTTTTGTCAGCGCGCCGGAGGCATCGTAAGAGTAATTTGTAATCGTAAGAATGTTATGGTTATCGTCGTATACGGCAACATATGAGATTTTCTCATAACCGGATAAGCCCAGATAGATCGTCTCGGATAAAATTGTGTCGGCAACATCAGAAGTTACTGTTTTCGCGATAGCGCCGGATGCGTCATAAGAGTAAGTTGTGATTGTAAGAGTGTCGTGCAATTTGTCAAAAATGGTAACGCTTACCACTTTTTCCTCGCCCGATAGCCCTGAATAAACGGATTCGGACGTAACTACACCCGAGCCATCGGTAGCGGCGGTTTTTGTCAGGGCGCCGGAGGCGTTGTAAGTATAATTTGTAATTGCAAGCGCCACTCCGGATTTATCGAATGTTGCAATCGTAGAAATTTTTTCGGCGCCGGAGGGGCCCGAATATACAACTTGCGATGTAATTACATCATTTGAATCGCAAGTTACAGTCGAGCAAAGAGCTCCGGAAGAGCCATAAGAGTAAGACGTCGCTGTAAGAATAACGCCAAGGCTGTCGAAAGTAGTGATGGTCGAGACATTCTCGTAGCCGGATAATCCTGAATAAATAGTCACGGACGTAACGATGCCATCGCTATTTTTTGTGATCGTCGACTCAATAGCGCCGGACGAGGCGTAAGAATAAGTTGTGATCGCGAGAATACTGCCTGACTTATCGTATGTTGTTGCGGTGGAGATTTTCTCTTCGCTCGACAGGCCGAAGTATGTAGATTCGGATATAATAATACCGTCGGAGTCAGTAGTTACGGTGCCCGCAAGAGCGCCGGAGGCCGCATAAGAGTAAGCCGTAGCGGTTAACACATTCCCGTTTTTATCAAAAGTCGCGGAAGAAATTATTTTCTCCGCACCCGAGAGGCCCGAATAAACGGTTTCGGAAAGCTTTATGCCATCGGCGTCAACCGTTATTGTGTTTATCAGGGCGCCGGACGAGGCGTATGAGTAACTCGTGGTTGTAAGAATAGCGCCGAGCTTATCAAGCGTCGTTACCGCAGAGACTTTCTCGTAGCCTGAAAGGCCCGAATAAACGGTTTCGGAAAGCTTTATGCCATCGGCGTCAGCCGTTATTGTGTTTATCAGGGCGCCGGACGAGGCGTATGAGTAAGCCGTAGCCGTAAGAATATTTCCGGACTTGTCGAATGTCGTAACCTGCGATATCTTCTCCCGGTTTTCCAGGCCGGAATAAGAGGCTTCGGACGTAATTACGCCGCTTGAATCGCAAGTTACCGTCGATGTAAGAGCGCCTGAGAATGCGTAAACATAATTTGTCTTTGTAAGAATTGTACCGGATTTATCGTACGATGTAACTACAGATACCTTCTCCTCGCCCAAAAGACCGGAATAAGCCGATTCGGATGTAACGATACTATCCGCATCGCAGGTTACTGTATTGGCAAGCGCGCCGGAGGCCGTATAAATATAATTTGTGACGGCAAGGATATTGCCGGATTTATCGTAACTCGTGACTGTGGACGTTTTTTCATAATCCGAAAGGCCTGAGTATGTTGTTTCGGAAGTTTTTATACCGTCGGCATCGCGTGTTATTGTCGAATCAAGCGCGCCGGAGGCGTCATAAGAGTAGCCCGTTGTGGTAAGTATACCGCCGATATGATCAAAAGTAATAACGCTTAATACTTTCTCGCACCCCGAGAGGCCTGAATAGACAGATTCAGACACGATAACACCGCCTGAATCTTTTGTAACCGTTGACAAAAGAGCGCCGGAGGCGTCATAAGAGTAACTTGTGATGGTGAGAATATTACCGGTTTTATCGTAAGTGGTGGTTAAAGATATCTTTTCCTGACTTTCCAGGCCTGAGTAATCTGTTTCGGAAGAAACTATACCGCTCGAATCGCAAGTTACTGCTTCAGTCAAAACGCCGGATACGCCATAGAAATAACTTGTGACGGTAAGAATAGTGCCGAGCTTATCGAGCGTTGTTACCGTGGAGACTTTTTCCCTGCTCGATAATCCTGAATAAACCGACTCGGATGTAATAATACCGTTCGCATCATAAGTCACGGTCGAGTAAAGAGCGCCGGACGAGGCGTAATCATATTTTGTCAGCGCGAGAATGTTACCCGTTTTATCATATGTAGTAACACTCGCTACCTTCTCGTCCTCTTTACGGCCCGAATATGACGTCTCGGACGTGATTACGCCGTCTGCGTCTATAGTTACGGTAGATTCCAACGCCCCCGCCGCGTTATAGGAATAATTCGTTACCGAAATAACATTGCCAATCTTATCAAAATTGATGGCCGACGCGATTTTCTCGTAACCCGATAGGCCGGAGTAGAAAGATATGGCCGTAATTATACCATCGGGATCGGCCGTCATCGTACTGGTAAGGGCTCCGGATACGTCATAAAGATAACTTATTATCGTCAATACGTTTTGCGACTTATCGAAACTTACGGCATACGAGATTTTCTCATAACCGGCAGGGCCGGCATAATAAGTCTCGGACGAAACCGCGCCGAAGGAGTCGTAAATTACGGTCGAAGTGATAGTTCCGGCAATATTGTAATTATAGAATGTGGTTGTGAGGATAGCCCCCGCAAGATCGTACGCTGTGATGGATATAGCTTTTTCACAGCCCGACCTTCCATCATATGTAGTCTCGGACGTCTTTATACAGTCGGTGTTATATATAACGGTTGTCTCGAGATTATTTGCTATTCCATAACTATAATACGAGATCGTAAGAATATCGCCTGAGAGATCAAAGCTTGTTACATTTGTTATCTTCTCCTGCCCTTCGGAACCTGAATATACGCTAAGGGATATCTTCACGCCATTTGGATCAAATGTCATTACAGTACCGAGAGAGCCGTTAGCATTATATTGGTATGCGGTCGTGGTAAGAATATTGCCTGAGAGATCGTAGCTGGTACCGCCGGAGGCTTTTTCATAGCCTTTATTGCCTATGTATAGCGTATTCGAAACGAGTACACCTTTTGCAGTATCATATCCTATATTCGAGTCTAATAGACGGTATGTATCGGTCTCGGTAAGGGCATTATTCACATATTTATAATCTGTGCGGACGGTAATGGCTCCAGCCGTAATATCAAACGTAAAGGTATGCGTTTTTAGCTCTTTACCTTCAGAGCCTTTATAAAAAGTTACCCCTTCCACCACAGCGCCTGTCAAGTCATAAGGATCGCTCGTCCCAACATATGCCGTAATCTTATCGAGGGTGCGCTTATTACCGTCTCCCCCTATCGCCGAATTATCGGCGTCTACGGCTAAATCATAATTATAAACGCTTACGCTCGCTATGGTCGCGCCATCGGGCGCGTAATCATAAGAAAGCGTTATTACCTCATAATCTTTCAAACCAGTATACTCAGCGCACTGGCTTAAAACATAAGCGCCTTCCTTTATATAATAAGTAGCGGTCTTTTCGAGATGGCCATCGGTATTATAGATATAGCTTGTCTGGTATGCGGCCTTATAACTATTTGTGGACGTATCAAGATAATACGATGTCAAAACACTGTCTACTACTTCATGGCCTTTTGCGCCTGTATAGTTTGTTTTAGAAATTAGGTATTGGTCGCAGGATTCGGAATTAGCTCTAAGATCTGTAAGACTGTCGGAAAGCGTCAAACCTTTTATGTTATACGCTCTCGTCTGACTTATGGCGTCGTCGCTGTTATAATCGTAGCAATCGATCCTTCCCGCGACACCATCGGCATAGTCACTTAAGGCGTAAGCTTCCTTCTCCTCACCTGACGAGCCTTCATATATGGCCTTTGAAACTAAAGAACCGCCGGTAGACAAATCGCCCTTCCATGCGTTAGAACCCGATGCTTCAAAGTCTATCGTCACAGCCGTTATATCGTAGGTATTTACTTCCGCAAGAGCCGAGGATGAGCCATATTCATAGATAGAGACAGATTCAGGCGTTCCGTCGACATAATCGGATAATATATATTCGATTTTTGCACTGCCCGATGAGCCGGAATACACAATAGTTTTTACTTTGAGCGAATCGGATAACTGGGTATAGTCGCCTGCCGTGTAACTTGCCATAACTAAGCTTTCGCCGTCTTCGCTCACCTTCTCAAGGCTCGAATTAGCCCACGACGCTTCCGCAAAATCACGGATGTCATACGAGGCTATCTTCGATAGGGCGCCTCCGGAAGTATATGTATAGACGTATATCTGTTGCGGCTTGCCACTGGGGTCATAATCGGTAAGAGTGTACGCGACCTGTTTGCCGGAAACCGCGGCCGAGCTCGAGCGTTTCTTCTGCAATACCAGTGACTCGCTCTGGACGGGCTGTTGGCTCTGGATGGTGTAATTGGATTGGGTCTCGACTAAGTTTTTCTGGCTTATGACCGCCTCGTGCCTGGCCTGCGCATAAACAAGATAGGCGGGCGCAATATAATTTTGGGATTTTTGAGAATTGTCGGGAAGAAGAGATTTGGATGCGGAATATTTGTATTTGTATGAGAATGTGTCGGCGGCGAACGCAATCTGATCCCACATAAAAGTAAAGGATAGGATCAAGCACATAGCTCTGAATAAAATATTTTTATTATTCATGGGCCGCCTTCTTCCTGATAATAACTCCGTAAATCAAAAATGTAAAGGCCAATATGATAAGGAATAGCTTGGTCAAAATATCGCCGTGCGCCGAATAGAACGTCTTTGCCTTTACCTTATATATATCGCCCCGCAAAACCCCCGCTTTGTCCGCAGGGATCTCTTTTATGACTTTACCGAACGGGCTTATCACTTCGGTTATACCGGTCTGTGTCACCCGTCCCAGATACCGCATACTCTCGGCCGCGCGAGAACGGGCGAAGAATGTCACATATCGCTTTAGCCAAGAATGATCCAGGTCGACGTCGCTTAGCATGGTGATAAAATATTCGGCGCCGGAGTTCACATAGGCCCTGAATATCTCCGGGCTGAATTCCTCCCAGCATATGGCAAGGCCTGCGTTATCTGCATAAAGCTTGGCGCTGAATTGCCCGGGCATGACATGTTTATTAAAAACAAACGGTTTGCACGAATAGTACGTTTCTTTAATATTACCGTCGGGACCTATAATAAGCGCGCTGTCATAATATGCGCCCTTTCTTACGGGGTCGTTGCGTATGGAGCCTATAATGAAAGTTTTCCCGGATCTCTTCACCTCGTCGAAAAGAGGCTTTGCCTTATCTGGAAAGCGGGCTATTATATCCGTAGGGAAAGTGTATTCCGGCCAGATCACGATGTCAACGCTGTCGTCCGCCGCCGCGCTCAACG
This sequence comes from Candidatus Omnitrophota bacterium, assembly GCA_028699255.1. Lineage (NCBI taxonomy): Bacteria > Pseudomonadati > Candidatus Omnitrophota > Candidatus Omnitrophota bacterium. The sequence continues at coordinate 16,022 of JAQVUX010000008.1, forward strand.
CGGCATAACGCCTCACCCTGTCGTCGATATTATCTTTATATCCGAAGAACGTCCGTCCCGGTATAGCGCCCTGGACGAGCGCAACTTTCACGAGTTTTCCCGTCACATGCAGATAGCCGGGATCCTTGATCGTCGAGAATACGAAAGACGCGATAAAAACCACGGCCAGAATGCACGATAAGATGAACGACGAGCGGCTTTTATCCGCGATGAATTTCGCCGTAGCGGAATTGAATAAAACCACCAGTGCGGTAATCCCTATGGAGCCCGTATACCATATTACCGGAGCGGATACCGGGATCAGGACACCCACATCGAACATCGCCGACAACACCGATTTGAAATTGAAAACATAAAGCATCCCCGTCCATACAAAGCACGGGATAAATACCGTCGGAAAAGTATTATTAAACTTATGGATTAGAAATACGCTCGCCGCAAAAAACGTGAAAAGAAAGGCCGCAATGATAAAAACACCCATTATATAGATGAAGGGGTTATATAATATAACCGGCAGAAACGCCAGCATGGCGGATACGCCGGTAACTGTAATAATGGAGCGGGTGCCTGTTTTTTTACGCGCATCGGCGGAATAGGCTGTATAAAGAAACGGCACGAGGAAAATAAGCACCGCGTAATTGGAGATCGCGTAAGGACTGACCAGGAATAGGATAGACAGAATGTTCATAGCGCCACCTATGGAGTAACCGGAATTTTTAACGGTTTAGTTATCAATATACTGCTTATTTCAATATTTGTCAATGTCTTTTTGACAAATGACGAGAACCAACGCTTTTGCCGCCACAGTCGCATTATTTCCGCCCTGTGATATCCCAATAGGCCCGGTCTTTCCTTAAGATAAGCTCCGCGCCGAGATCGCCTAATTCGTGGTCCTCGACCTCTTTCTCGAATCTTCCCTTCTTAAGCGCGATAGCCATAGCCTCCGGATGCTTTCTCTGCCATAGAAGCTCCCTGACGTTTCGTATGTCATCCTGTGAGTAAAGCTTAACCAGAATGTTTTTCCCCGACGTTCCCGCTATCACTAATATTATACGCATCGTCACTCACCCCTTTCGCCAGTTCGGTTTTTTTAAACGCAATGACTTTATGGCGTCCGCCGCATTTGGAACACCTCACATATTTTGGCGCCGCCGTGAAACCTATACTGCCGCATTTGACGCAGATAACCTTTTTCACTTGAGTATCTACCTTTCCTAATGCCTAATTCAAATATACCATGTAAACGATTTTTGTCAATAGCTTCTAAAAACAAAAGTCGTTTTCTACATACGGTAAACGCCACATCTTATTCATGCCCAATATGTTACGAATTTCTGTTAAGATTTCAAATAGATATATATTACGATTATTTTCCATATTTTATTTCATGAAAAATCGTTTTTGCTATTGACAAAGATGGTTTGATGGTGTAAAATTTAGGCATGAAACTACATGAGAAGATAAGATATATACGCAAGAATGTTTTAGGGCTGACCCTAAAGGAGTTTCACGCGAAATTGGTCAGCATTTTTGATGATGATGCCCTCACCTACGATAGTCTTATGCGGCTGGAAAAAGGATATCGCGAGGATATCCGGTTGAGCAGTCTGGACCAGATATGCACAGGTTTGGGTGTATCTTTGAAGGAGCTAAAAGAGGGCACAGAAGCCGAAGGGTCGAAGCTCGTATCGATAATAAAATCATCCGATAGAAACGATAATAAGTATATATATAATGAGAAGGCCATCGCGGAGATCGTAAGCCCGGGGACTATAAGGTTCTTAACCATGGAACTTGAAATATTACCCGGGGGCAAAACACATCAGGAAGAAGATCCTGCAGACACAAATAGATACGAAAAACTGATAGTCATGCTCCAGGGGACATTACTCACGCATGTCGGCGGCGAGAGCCACCTGATAAAAAGAGGAGACAGCCTCGCTTTCGCAAGCTCCCTCCCCCATTACTTCGAAAACCCTTCCGAAAAAATAAAAGCGCGCTGTATGGTGATCCAAAACCCTAAATCTTACTGATAAACTGGCCGCGCGTCTTCAATATCTTTTGTATCTTCGATTCCAATACCTTTAAATTCACAGGCTTTACGGCATAATCGGTAGCGCCATTCTCAAATGCCTGCTCCGCCACATCATCACTCATGTAAGCCGAAACCACCAGGATATCGATCGTGGGGTTATATTCCTTAGCCTCTTTTATCACCACTACCCCGCTCTTCTTCGGCATCTTTATGTCGAGAAGTACAAGGTCGCAGGGATTGGATTTTATGTAAAGGACCGCCTCCTCACCGTCGGAAGCCTCCTGGAATTCAGCCTCGTACCTCATCTGCAAAAAGTCGCGCAGGGAGCTTCTTATCTCTTCTACGTCATCGACTATCAATATAACGGGCTTTTTCACGCCTTCTCCTTTAATAGTTCCTGTATCTTTTTGACTACAACCTCCTGCAGATATTTTACTTTGAATGGCTTAATGATATATTCATCAACGCCCAGCGCTTTTGCCTTTGTAATGGTCTCGCTATCGCCTTGAACCGTAAGCATGATAACCTTGATATTCTTATCTATCGCTTTGACCTTCTCGAGCACCTCGAGGCCGGTCATGCCCCCCATGACTATATCGAGAAAAACAATGTCGGGCCTGTCTTTATTTACAATGTCGAGGGCTTCCTCGCCGCTGTTTGCGGCAAGGACATGGAACTTCCTCTGTTTAAAAAAACTGCACAGTAGGTCCGTTATGCCCTTTTCATCGTCGACGGTTAAAAGCTTTATCATGCACCTGCCTCATTATTTTTATTTGCCATCACTTAGATGGAGTATATTCTATTTTGCCGGCGTAGTCAAATCTTTCCTGGGCTGATTACAAGCCTTATTCTTTTATTCCTTTAATCCGATCAATAATATTTTCCAATTGACGGTTGAATTCATCCGGAGATTCAACCATCAGGAAATGTCCAAGACCCGGCATTATTTTTAAATGATAGGACTTTAAATATTTGCTATTTATCTCCGGATAGCTCGGCCATAAATCCGCGTTCAAGCACCACAATGGCACATGCACATCAGCCAGGAGCGGGATAACCGGAGTGCCGAAATAACATTCGATAGTGCTAATCGCTATTTCCGGATTAGCCCGGGCGACATTTTTGACTACCTTATTAACCAGTTTAGGATCGGCGTTCTTAGTAAACATTTCCCGCATAAAAATACCGGAATTTTTTACGAAATCTTTTTTCATCGGATCAATGTATTTTATTTTATCTTCAGCGGTAGCCATATACTCAAAATTCTCCAGAGTATCGACGGCGACAAGCCCGTATACTTTATCTTTAAGAATCCGATTTGCTTCAAGAATTATCGTGCCCGACATAGAATGCCCTATAAGGATAACCTTATCGGCATTCTCCGCGTTTACCACCGCGGCCACATCTTCGCCAAAGAGTTCCTGAGTATAAATCTTTCTTTGGCGTCCGGATGCGCCATGGCCGGCCAGGTCCAAAGCAATAACCCGGTATTTCTTGGAAAAATACGGTATCTGTTTATACCAAACAGAGCGGCTACCGCACCATCCGTGCACAAAAACCAATGCCGGCGCTCCTTTGCCATACACAGAATAGGCTATCTTTACGCCGTCCTTGGAAAGAATGGTTTTATCCTTTACTGGCGCAAAAATTAAGAATACAGCCGTTACGCAAATAACCAGAAAACTCAAACGATAAAATAATTTCTTCATATGAACCTTCTCCGTTGAAACAAGTTTACACCTTAAGCAGGGTGATTTCAAATCAAAAACGAATACTATTAAGAAAAAAAAATTGATGATCACTCTATATAGGCATCATACCCTGGCATTTTTGTTATTAAGATTCTTTCCTGTCTTTGCCTGGGGCATAGATATCCACAATCGTAGCGCACCCTTAAGGGTGCGCTACTTGCTGAAAATAAATAACCCCTCGAAAATTGAGGGGTTTAGATTGTCCCACTTCGCTACTACCAGTAAATTGTAATGAAGCTTCGTAGAGACATTCTCCTTCGCCTGAGAAAGCGATATTCCTACGAAGCTTCATTACAATCTAACTGCTACAGCGAAGTAGAATGGTGAGCCGCGCAGGACTCGAACCTGCCACAACCACATTAAAAGTGTGGTGCTCTACCTGATGAGCTAGCGGCCCAGCGATTTTCTCCGAAAATCGCGCCTCGAAAACGAAATAATTTATTTTAAATTCTCTCTTGAGAATTTAAAATTCTAAAGAGGTTTTCGAGGTAAATAAATATTTTTATAGAGCGCCGACGAAGTAAATAACAACTCTAAAATCTACTACGCTTATCCGTTAATCTCTTTCTCTTTCGTCCCAAGGAGCGTATCGATCTCTTTTATATACTTATCGGTAAGCTTCTGTATGTCTTCCTGGCCCTTAAACTTCTCGTCTTCGGTTATAACCTTGTCCTTCTCGGACTTCCTGATATTCTCGATCGCGGCATGTCTGGCAGTCCTAACGGAGACGTGACCGTCCTCGGCTATCTTCTTCAAAACCTTGTCGAGTTCCTCACGTCGCTCCTGTGTAAGCGGCGGCATGGTCAGACGCAACACTTTACCGTCGTTGGTGGGAGCTATGCCTATATCCGATTTTAATATGGCTTTCTCGATCTCGGCCATCGAATTCTTGTCCCACGGCTGGATCACGATAAGCCGCGCGTCGGGAGTTGAAACGGCCGCCAGTTGTTTTAACGGCGTAGACGCGCCATAATAATCAACTCTGACGTTTTCGACTATGGCCGTCGAGGCCCTACCGGTACGTATCGTCGCGAAATCCCTGTGCGTCGCTTCTACCGTCTTCTTCATCTTAGTTTCCGCGTCATGCAAAATGTCTTTGGCCGTCATAATATCTCCTTCACCCTTTTACGATGGTGCCTATCTTCTCGCCCGTTATAACTCTCTTTATATTACCCTCTTTAAGAAGGTCGAATACTATTATCGGAAGCTTATTATCCATGCAAAGGCTGGTAGCGGTCGCATCCATAACCTTGAGCCCCCTCTTCAGGACGTCGATATACCTTAGCGTGTCGAATTTTTTCGCTTTCTTATCTTTCTTCGGGTCGGCGGAATATACGCCGTCGACCTTGGTAGCTTTCAATATAACCTCGGCACCTATCTCGATAGCGCGAAGCGCCGCGGTAGTGTCGGTGGTAAAGTAAGGGTTCCCCGTCCCGCCGACGAATATAATGACTCTGCCTTTTTCGAGGTGCCTTATCGCCCTGCGGCGGATGAAAGGCTCAGCCAACTGCTGCATCGCAATCGCCGTCTGAACCCTGGTAAATACGCCCACTTTTTCGAGCGCATCCTGCAAAGCCAGTCCGTTTATAACGGTAGCGAGCATGCCCATGTAATCGGCATTAACCCTGTCGATACCCCTGGCGCTTGCCGCCTCGCCCCTGAAGATATTACCGCCGCCTATTACTATAGCGACATCGACGTTCAGCTTGCGTATTTCTTTGATCTGTTTCGCGATAGAAGCCGTAACGTCATAATCGATACCGTAGCCCCAACGGCCCTGTAACGCCTCGCCGCTCAGCTTCAGCACAACTCGTTTAAAAATAGGCTTTGCCATTAATTTTGCCTGCCAAATCGTTGACTACAACTCTTCTCCAACCTGAAATCTCGTGAACCGGCGGACTATTATATTCTCGCCGATAGTGCCTATCTTGGAAGCGACCACGTCTTTGACTTTTAAGCTCGGATCTTTTACAAAAGGCTGTTCCATAAGGCATGCGTCCTCAAAGAACTTCGCAAGCTTGCCTTCAACTATCTTCTCGGCGGCCTGGGCGGGCTTCCCCATGATCTGCGCCTTTATTATCTCTTTCTCTTTCTCGATGGCGGATTCCGGCACGTCTTCCTTATTCACATACATCGGATTCGACGCCGCAACCTGCATCGCGAGGCTCCGGACGAATGCCTTGAAATCGTCATTGCGCGCCACAAAATCGGATTCGCAATCGACTTCGATCAGCACGCCTATCTTGCCGCCCTGGTGCAGGTAACTCTCGATCCTGCCTTCCTTGGTCTGCCTGCCGACTTTCTTCGAAGCAAGCGCCACCCCGCGCTTCCTGAGTATCTCTATAGCCTTCTCGATATCGCCGTTGGACTCTTTAAGCGCCTTTTTGCAGTCCACCACTCCGGCGTTCGTCTTTTCTCTAAGTTTCTTTATAGCATCTATCACCGTAGTACTCCCTTTTATGTTTTGCGTTCCCTCTTTTATTACATTTTACGCTTTTCGATTTTCGCTTTTCGTTTTATCGGCACATCCTTTGGCATGGCTTCGTCTTCTTTTAACTTCAGGTCGCCGGCAACAAGTTCTTCGACTTTTTCATCGATGACTTTAATGCTTTCCCCGGCTTCCTCCGCCGCTTCCTCTTCCGCGTCTTTCTTCGCCTGCGCTACTCCCGCGGCAAACGCCTTGCGAGCCCCGGCAACGCATTCGGACACCATCGAAGTGATGAGCTTTATCGACCGTATGGCATCGTCATTGCCCGGTATTACGTATTTGATAACGTCGGGATCCGAGTTCGTATCGACAAGCGCCACGACCGGTATACCGAGTATATTGGCTTCTTTCACCGCGATGTCCTCTTTCTTCGCATCGACTACGAACATCGCTTTCGGAAGTTTATCCATCGACCTGACGCCTTCCAGGTTCTTATTCAACTTATACATCTCTTTGTTCAGTTTCGATGCCTCTTTCTTCGAGAGCTTCGCCATGGTGCCGTCTTCTTTTATCCTCTCGAGCTCCTCAAGGCGCCTTAAACTCTTCTTTATCGTCTGGAAGTTCGTCAGCATACCGCCCAGCCATCTCTGGTTAACGTAGAACATCCCGCACTTGGAGGCCTCTTCCTTTATAATTTCCTGCGCCTGTTTCTTCGTCCCGACGAACAATATGGACTGCCCTGCCGCGACTACGCCCCTCAAAAACTCACAGGCCTTCTTTATGGCATCCTCGGTCTTTTCCAGATCGATGATATAAATGCCGTTCTTCTGGCCGAATATGTACTTCTTCATCTTAGGATTCCACCTCTTCGTCTCATGCCCGAAGTGGACGCCTGCTTCCAGCAAATTCTTCATTACCGTCGATTCCACCATTTTCCTACCATTCCCCTCTTTATAGCTCAAGATTTTTCAGAGGAAATCTTAAGTTTTACCTGCAATTTGATAAGCCCGGGCCTCGCTCTGCCAAGACCTGGGCTCGTATTTTGAGTAGCATATTATAAACCTTAACCACGGTTTTTGCAACAACTTATTTCAGGAGGTTTTCCTTGAACTGCATCTCGTAAAGGCGCTTATAAAGCCCCTCTTTTTGCAGGAGTTCTTCGTGGGAGCCCTTGTCGATTATACTTCCCCCGTCAATTACGTAGATAGTGGAGGCGTGTTTTATGGTGCTCAGGCGGTGCGCTATGACAAACACCGTCCTTCCTTTCATCATCCTGTCTATGGCTTCCTGCACGAGCATCTCGGATTCGGTATCGAGCTGGGAGGTGGCCTCGTCCAGTATAAGTATTGGCGGATCTTTAAATACGGCCCGGGCTATGGCTAAGCGCTGTTTTTCGCCGCCGGATAGACGGAAGCCGCGCTCACCCACTATCGTATCGTACCCTTGCGGCATCTTCATTATAAAATCGTGGGCATTGGCCACACGCGCCGCTTTTATCACAGCGTCCTTCGTATGGATACCTGATCCGTAGGATATGTTCGCGGCAACGGTATCGTTAAAGAGTATCGTCTCCTGAGTAACTATGCCTATCTGCTCCATGAGCGACTTTAACGTGCAGTCGCGTATATCCACACCGTCGATCGTAACGCGCCCGGCGGTCACGTCATAAAATCTCGGTACGAGATTGACAAGCGTGGTCTTACCTGTCCCGCTTGGCCCTACAAAAGCCGCGACATCTCCTATCCGTACATCAATATTTATATCTTTAAGAACATCTCTTTCTTCATATTTAAAATAAACATTTTCAAATCGAACGCCCTTCTTTATCACGGGCAATATCATAGCTCCCGGTTTCTCCACCACCGACGAAGGGGTATCGAGCGTTTCAAATATCCTCTCGGCCGCGGCCATCGCCTGCTGATTTATGGTATAAACGTTGGTGAGCCGTTTTATAGGCTTCATGAGGGAAAGGATGCTCGCTAAAAACGCCATAAAAGCGCCCGCAGAAAGCGCGCCCGAAATTATCTCTTTAGCGGCTATCCACAATATTATCGCTACACAGGCAATACCTACAAATTCGGTAATGGGGCTGATCACCGTCATTCTTTTAGTCTGCTTCATCGTAAGTTTATAAAGATCCTGATTCTGCGCGGAGAATTTTCGCGCTTCATAATCCTCCATCGAAAAAGCCTTAACGACGCGTATGCCGGATATCGTCTCATGCAGTGTCGTCGTCATATCGCCCACCTTCTCCTGCGATTTCCTCGATATCGACTTCAGGCGGCGGCCTATTCTCGCGATCGGGTATACAATAAGGAGGAATAAAAATACGCTGATGCCTATAAGCATCCAGGAGATCGAAAAATATATCTTAACGAAAAGTAAAAGCCCTGTGTACACCAATAACTGGACCGGCTGGTAGATAAGATCGGTTAGCCCCGTCGATATCGAGTCGCGTATTACAGCCGCGTCATTCGTTATCCGCGACATCAGTTTCCCGGTCGCGTTCTTCGAATAAAAATCCATTGATAGTGTAAGAAATTTCTTATATATGATAACCTTTACATCCCTTATTACGCGCTGGGCAACGTCGTTCATGAGATAGGTCTGGCAAAATTCGAAGAAGCTCTTCAATAGCCACAGCACTATAACTATGAGAATCATATTGTTTAAAAGTTGCAGTGGGGATAACGAATTCGCGAGATCGACGATGTTTTTTAACGGGCCTGGGAGCGCAATACCTTGCGGGATGATTATCTTCTTACCGGTTATTATATTGTCGACCAGAGGGATAATCATGCCGATAGATACGCCGCCGAAAGCAGACGATAATATCATGAATAGTCCGGCCAAAGCCAGCACCCATACATGCGGAAGAACGAATTTTACCAGTCTTTTATAGTTTTTCATAGGCGATAAAGTGCTATACTAACATAGAAGAAGGCCTTTGTCGAGGCAAAATTTATTGCAAATAATGGCCTCTTGATGATATAATTTTAACCTAAACAATAGGAAAACTATGGAAAAGATAAGGGTAGGGGTGGTGGGCGTAGGCCATCTGGGAACGTTCCACGCCAAAGTTTACTCAAGATTACCCAAGCACGTTAAGCTGGTAGGTGTTTGTGACTGCAATATCGAGCAATCCCTTGAGGTAGGAAAGAAATACCATACGGTAAGCTATTCCGACTACGAGGATCTTTTTGACAAGGTCGACGCCGTAAGCATAGCCGTACCGACGAGCCTGCATTATAATGTCGCCAAGGATTTCTTAAACCACAATATTCACGTCCTGGTCGAGAAACCCATTACTAAGACGCTTTCCGAGGCAGACGAGCTCATTGATATAGCAAAATCGCGGAATCTTATAATGCAGGTTGGCCATATCGAACGGTTTAATTCCGCGGTCCTTGCCATAGAGCCATATCTGAAGAAGCCCAAATTCATAGAATGCCAGCGTCTTGGTCCATTCCATAAAAGGGTCGAGGATGTGGGCGTCGTCCTGGATCTCATGATCCACGACATAGACATAGTGCTGGGGCTTATGAAGCAGGACGTCAAAAGCATAGAAGCGGTGGGATTAAGCACCATCTCGAACTACGAGGATGTCGCGAACGTACGTCTCACCTTCGAGGATGGCACCATCGCCGACATAACCGCCAGCCGGGTTACGAAAGATGTCGTCCGGAAGATGCGCATATTCCAGGAAGACTCATACGTTTCGCTCGACTATGTCACGCAGGACGCGGCCGTATTTGAAAAATCGGACGAGAAGATATTAAAAGAGAAGATCAAAATAAAGAAAAAAGAACCTCTTAAGAAAGAGCTCAAATCGTTCGTCGAATGTGTCCGGACCGGCAGGAAGCCGATCGTCTCCGGCGTTGAAGGAAGACGCGCGCTTCAGGTGGCGCTGGAGATAATAGATAAAATTAATTCGTCCGCGCATAGAGCCCGTTCATGACCCAAAAGAAGGTCCTCATAGTCGCCGGCGAACCATCCGGCGATCTTCACGCCTCGAACCTCGTAAAAGATCTGAAAAAACTAAAACCCGATCTGCGATTTTTTGGAATGGGCGGATCGCTCTTAAAAGATGCCGGTGTCGATACGATATTCGACATATCAAAACTCGCGCTTATAGGCCTGAGCGAGGTATTGAAGAATATATTTACCGTCGGGCAGGTGTATAAAGGACTGCTAAACGCCATCGAAACCGAAAAACCCGATCTTGCCATACTCGTAGATTACCCCGGGTTCAATCTCCGGCTTGCCAAAGAATTAAAAAAGAGATCTATACCCGTCGTCTATTATATAAGCCCGCAGGTGTGGGCATGGGGACGCGACAGGATCGGTATAATACAACAGTGTGTTAAAAAAATACTCGTATTCTTCAAATTCGAGGAAGAGCTTTATAAAAAATACGGCATAGACGCGGAGTTCGTAGGCCATCCGCTTCTTGATTCGACCGCTGTTTCCAGGGCAAAAGAGGATACGCTCAAGACCTACGGCCTGTCAAAAAACAACGCCACCATAGCAATCCTTCCCGGTTCGCGCGCCATAGAGATAAAACGGCTTTTGCCGGTAATGATGCGCGCGGCATCGCTCATAAAAAATCGCCTGCCAGATACTCAGTTCCTTATAGCCAAATATCACGGACTGCCGCGCGAAATGTATGAAAAGATCGTAAAGGGCACTGGAATTGATGTAAAGATAGTGGACGGCGATACCTATAATGTCGCCGGGGCCGCGGATCTTGCGATAGTCGCGTCGGGCACAGCGACACTCGAGACCGCGATAATAGGGACGCCTCTTATTATCGTTTACAAGGTAAACTTTATCACACACATGGCATATAAACTTGTCATTAGAATAAAATTTCTCGGGATAGTCAATATCATAGCGGGAAAAGAAGTAGCCCCGGAATTACTGCAGTATAATGCCACCGCGCAGAATATATCAAAAACAGCTATGGCGATATTATCCGACCCGGTAAAATTACGGTCTATGCGCGAAGACCTTTCTAATGTGAAAGCTTCTCTCGGCCGGCCCGGCGCAAGTAAACGCGCGGCGCAAGCCATACTTCCCTTACTACAGTAAGATCGATCTGTTTTAGATTATAATTATCGAGATATTCTTTTCGTCGGCAAGTTTTATCAGCGCATCTCTGTCCATGAGGAGCGTTTTGTCGGCTTCGAGGGCAAGGGCCGTGCCGCCGGAATCGGCAAGGGTTTTTACGGTATCGAGCCCGACGAGCGGAACATCGAAGCGCATATCCTGATTGGGCCTGGCAACCTTCACTACAACGAACCCGCCCTTCATCAGCCTGCCGGAGCGCGCTATCGTTTCATCTGTACCTTCGATCGCTTCCACAGCTATAACCGTCTTCTCTTTCACGACTATCGTCTGGCCTATATCGAAACCGGAAAGAGATTTAGCGACTTCTTTACCGTAATTTATGTCCGCGAGCTCTCCATCGGATGGGCTACGTTTTGTCAGCGTGCCTTTTGCGGGGATAAGCTCTTTCAAGTATGTCGTGGAATCTATAACCTCGACGCCGAATTTAGAAAGGATATTATTTATCTCGTTCAATACGGCGTAATCCTTTTTATCCTTTAGCTTATCGAGCATCTTCGCCGCAACCGGGTCGAACACTTTTTCATCGTTAAAAAGAATGTCTTTTTTAATCTTACCAAGCATTATGATTTTTTTTATCCGCTCGGTAGCCAGGAGCAGTATCGCCTTCTGCAGGCTTCCCCATGGCACCCAATGGAGTTTGTCGACATGCTTCTCAAGGTCGGGCGATGTTATCCCTTTAAGGCCGAACGCTATCACTGTATCGCCTTTTTCCCTGGCGAGGCGTGAAAATATTATCGGCAGTTTCCCTTCTCCGGCTACAAGGCCTATACGCGCCATTAAACAGCTACTCCTTTACTCACTTGGTGCCGTCGGGATTGATGAACGCGAACATCATGTCCGCTTCGGCCGCCACTTCATTATCAACTTTGGCCGTGCCGTGGATCTTCATAACGCCCATCTTTACTTTTAATAGATCGACTTCCATCCTTAAGACATCCCCAGGCAGTACCGGCTTGCGGAACTTCGCGTTATCTATGGTAAGAAAATATGCCAGCTTTCCTAAATTCGTCTTCAGATTAAGAGCGCCGACACCGCCGACTTGCGCCATCGCCTCCATTATCAAAACCCCCGGCATTATCGGATGCCCGGGGAAATGGCCCTGGAAAAAAGGTTCGTTTATCGTAACGTTCTTTATGCCTACGACCCTGTTCTCGCCTATCTCGATAATCCTGTCGACCAGTAAAAACGGATACCTGTGCGGCAGTATTTTTTGGATCGCGTTTATATCTAAAACTTTACCGGCTATATCGAGCCCTTCTGCGCCCATCATTTATCTCCTATCGTTATTTTATTTTTGTCTTAAGTTTCTTCACTAATTCCGCATTCAACCCATGGCCGCTCTTTATCGCGACCACATGGCCCAAAAAAGGCATACCCAGGACATATAAGTCGCCCATAAGATCCAGTATCTTATGCCGCACCGGCTCGTCGGGAAATCTTAATACCGTCTTGATCGGCCCCGATTTGCCCATCACCAGCGTATTATCGTAGTTGGCCCCTTTGCCGAGACCGCGCCTCAATAGCTCCTGCGCCTCTTCTTCGAGGCAGAATGTCCTGGCAGGGGCTATATTTTTTTCAAAGTTTTTTTCGTTAAGCGTAATACTGTAAAATTGTGTTCCCAGCGCCGGGTTCGCGTATGCCAATGTATATGATATCTTAAATTCTTCGGCAGGAAAAACCGCGATAAAGCGGTCGCCGTCTGCACACCATACAGGTTCATCGATCTTCAAAAATTTCCTCGGAAAATCCTGTTCTATTATGCCCGCATTCTGTATTATCTGCCCGAACTCTTTGGCACTGCCATCGAGACCGGGTAATTCAGCATTGTCGAGTTCTATTACAATATTATCTATCGATAATCCTGAGAGGGCGGCAAGAAGATGTTCGGTCGTCTGTATTTGGAGCGGGCCAAATCCCAGTATCGTTCTTCTTTTGCCTGGGTCAAAATCACCGGGGTTTATCGAGTTGAGGCTGAGTGTGGGCTTATCCGGGAGGTCGGTTCTTACGAAAATTATGCCGGTGCCGGCAGGGGCGCTCTTCATAGTCAAGCGCACCTTCGAACCGGTTTGAAGTCCTATACCGTCGATTATAGCCGGAGTTTTGATCGTTCTCTGCTTCGTCATAGCGCGGCTTCCGCTCACCATTACTTCTGCAATTCTTCTATTTTGGCTTCGAGCCGCCGGACGCGTTCGAATAATTTCGGGAGAAGCCCTAATGCCGCAAATTGTTCGCGCGCTTTATCTGCCGGTTTCGACGGATAACCGAAGAGCGTGGTATTTGATGGATAAGATTTATGGATGCCCGTTTTGGCGCCCGCGATTACAAAATCCCCGATCTTTACGTGGTCGGATACGCCTACCTGCCCGCCGAATATTACGTTCTTTCCGATCTCGGAGCTTCCGGCTATGCCGGACTGAGCCGCAACGACGCAATCCGGTCCTATTATGACATTATGCGCTATCTGCACAAGGTTATCGATCTTTGAGCCATGGCCGATAACGGTCTTATTAAACCTTGCCCTGTCTACCGTGACACAAGCCCCCAGCTCAACTTCATCCTCTATTATCACTGTGCCGATCTGTGGTATCTTTGCCTGCGTCCCGTCTCTCTGAACGTCATATCCGAACCCATCGCTTCCCACCACACTGCCAGGGTGGATAATAACACCGTTACCTATCGTCACTTCCTCGCGTATGGTTACGTTCGGATAAAATATGCAACCTTTGCCTATTTTTGCGTTCTTACCGATATAGCAGAAAGGATATATTATCGTCCCATCTCCGACGGAAGCGCCATCTTCTATAACCACATACGGCCCGACGCCAACATCCTTCCCGATGTTGGCGGTCTTTGAGATAACGGAGGTAGCGTGTATCCCTTTCGGATGCGGTATCCGCCCGGGCATAACCATCCCTATTATCCTGGAAAATGCTATGGACGGATTATCGACCTTTATCAGCGGTTTGTCAAATACTCCGGTGAGGCTCTTAGGCACTACGACACATCCTGCCTTCGTCGCATTTATCAGTTCGCCGCATCTCGGATTGAGAATAAAAGCCAGATCCCCTGCCCCGGCCTCCCTGACACCATTTATGCCTTTTACAAGAACCTCGCCGTCGCCGACAACTTCTCCGCCGACAAATCTCGCTATCTCTTTTACTTTTGCCTGCATCACTTCCTTTATTTCTTATTCAGCTTTTCCAGTATCTGGCTGGTAAGGTCATACTGTTCGGCTCCGTAAAGAAGCATACGTGAGTTGAGCACGAAATCATACCCGGAAGCCTTCGCGTAATCATTTACAACTTTTTCGATATCCTTCATTATGCCGGCGAGAATATCATTGCGCTCTTTTACAAGTTCATTGCGCGCCTTCATGTCATATTCCTGCAGTGCCTTTATCTTCGTATCGATAACGCCCTGCTTATCGGCTTTCGCTTTTTCGGAGAGTAGCGCCTGTTCGTCTTTGAGCTTCTTTATCTCTTCGACCAGCTTCATCCTCTCGGCCTCTTTTGCCTTACCTTTCCCCTCGAGTATCTTTTCCGAATCTTTAGTCTTGCCATATTCGTCAAATACCTTCGCAAGGTCAACATAGGCAAACTTCATCTCCTTAGCGAACGCCTTCTCGCATATCGGGCCCGCAAAAAGTCCCGCAACAAACAACGCCGCCGTCAATATCACTATACCTTTCTTCATCTTACTCCTCCTTTTTAATTTTTGTTTTCTGTTTCTTCATTATTAAATTCTACTTAAAATCCTCTGCTCATACTGAAATACACCTGACCTTCCCGCTTGTCCTCATGATTCTTGCTGAGCGGATAGCCATAATCAACCTTAACCGGCCCCAGCGGCGTCTTGACCCTGACACCGACGCCGACGCCGGCCTTGAACTGCGACGCCTCGTCGGCAAAATCGCCTATCTTTCTCCACACGTTTCCTACATCGTAAAAGACCGCTCCTTTAATAATCTTCTCATATACCGGGAATGTAACTTCCGCATTACCTATGAGTAGCGCATTACCGCCTATCGGATCATTGGAAGCGCTATCTCGAGGGCCGACATATCGTTCTCTGTATCCGCGTATCGTATTTGCGCCGCCGGCGTAGAACCTTTCGTATATCGGAACATCGTTACTGTTACCATATGCGTCCGCAAAACCCATCCGCGCTTTGCCTTCTAAAACTATTTTGTCGAAAATGGTATAGTATATGCTCGCCGACGCGGTACCCTTCCAGAAATTCTTATCTCCGCCGAATACGCCGCCGGCATCTTCTATGGTGCCGTTGATCACATATCCTTTGGACGGAGTATAAATATTATCCCTGGTATCCTGAGTTACCCCAAACGTCATACTGGAAATAATGTTACTGCCTTCTTCGTCTTTCATGTCCTGCGAAACATTGGAGTCAAGATTCGATATCTTTACATCTTCGACACGGTAATATATATCTCCTCTAAAGGTATCCGTAAACTCTTTCCCGACTTTAAGATCGCCGCCCGTCCTGGTTTCATCATACGACCATCCTACGTCGGAATCCTTATCATGCGAAGTCCTGTATACGTCGAACCCTCCGAGAAACGGGAAACCGAATATCCACGGATCGGACCATCCTATATTATAATTCGATCTGACCATACCTATCTCGCCCTTGATCGTCAGGCTCTGGCCGCCGCCGGTAAACGTCGGGAAGTTCAGGATATCGAAGTTTCTCTGTGTTATCTCCGCGAAGCCCATCAACATATCTATGGAACTGTATCCACCGCCGAAGGAGAACTCGCCCGTCTTGGTCTCTTTTACATTAACCACGAGATTCTGCACATTCGGGTCTTCGGTCGGCTCGGTATCAAAACTGACGTTTTCAAAGAATCCAAGATTATACAACCTCTCTTTTGAACGGCGTATTTTATCCCCGCTGAATTTATCGCCCGGGAAAAGCCTCAACTCTCTTCGCACGACAACGTCGCGCGTTTTAAGGTTGCCGCGGACATCTATCTTACCCACATAGACTACCTCTTTCGGGTCAATATTATATGCTATGTCTACACTGCTGGTCTGTGGATTGAGGTTCTTCTCGACATCGATTATGACATTCATATATCCGTATTTATAATAGAATTGCCTGATGGAAAAAATATCCTCGCGCAAAGCCCTTGTAGAAAACGGCTTGCCCTTCTTCATAAATATATTTTTTCTGACTTCTTTTTCCGGATAGACGAGCGCGCCGGAGAATGTTATGTCGCCGACCAGATACTGCTTGCCCTCTTTTACCTCGATATCTACGGCAAGAACCCTGCCCTCCTCGGAGTGATCGAGATGAGGTATGACTTCCGCATCCATAAATCCTATATCGTCATAAAGAGCTTTGATCTTATCGATATCGTCCTGTAACGTCTCCTCGTTAAAAACGCCGGGATTGAAAAGCCATGCGGGCTTAGTCCCTAATATCCGTTTTATCTCTTTCGTCTTGACGGCTTTATTGCCGGAGATCTTTACGCTCGCGACTTTGACATGCAATTTTTCGTCGATGGCAATCGTGATCACGGCTTTATTGGTTTCTTTATCCGTATCGATCGTATACTTTACGTCAACCTGAGGGTACCCCTTTTTCACATACATAGCTTTTATTTCACTGATGTCCTGGGCTAAAAGCGAAAGGTTGAGCATTTCATTCGGCTTCGATTTCATGCTTGTCTTAAGTTTCTGCGGCCTGAAAACGTTATTACCTTTAAATACGATATCGTCTATTACGGGTTTTTCCTCGACGACAAAAGCTACGGAGACCCCGCCCGCAGAATCCTCCACATCTATGGATATATCGGTAAAATACTGCGTTGCGTACAGTTTTTTAAGGTCGTCATTCAAGACCTCCTGGCTGAACTTGTCGCCCGGCTTGGTCCTTATCTTCGACAGGATGGTTTCAGCGCTGATCGTCTTGTTGTTACGAACGCTTATTGCCGTTATGGCCTTGCCCTCATTAGTAACGGGCGGCTGGTCATTATCTGAATACGCCGCAGTCGTTATAAAAAGAAGTAAAAATGCGGCAGACGTACGGACAATTAATTTTTGGTATATCGCTATCATGCATTCTCCATGTCTACGCTTACGAACTCTTCGCTCTTCGGCGCAAGATTTTCGAATCTCATATACTCGCCCAGGAATGCCAGGTTAAGGCTTCCTACCGGACCGTTTCTCTGTTTCGCGATTATAACTTCCGCTACGCCTTTATTCTCTTCGGTAGCATTATAATACTCTTCGCGTAAAAGTAACAACACTAAATCCGCGTCCTGCTCTATAGCGCCGGACTCCCTTAAATCCGAAAGCTGGGGCCTGTGGTCGGAACGCTGTTCCACCGCGCGCGAAAGCTGGCTTATCGCGATAAGCGGCACGTTAAGTTCCCTTGCGAGAGCCTTCAATGACCGCGATATCTCCGATATCTCCTGTTGTCTATTGTCGGTTCTCATGGGGCCCTGCATCAGCTGGAGATAGTCTAAGACGATGAGTTTAATGTCGAACTGCGCCTTCAGCCTGCGGGCTTTGGCGCGTATCTCCAATACCGTCGAGCCAGGCGAATCGTCGATATATATCGGCGCTTCCGAGAGTTTCCCGGCGGCGCTTACTAAACGCGGCCAGTCTGCCTGCGACAAAAATCCAGTCCTGACTTTATGGGCATCGACCCTGGCGTGCGAACATAGCATCCTCTGGACAAGTTGTTCTTTTGACATTTCAAGCGAGAAAAACGCCACCGGCTCCTTCTCTACGACACCGATGTGCTCGACTATGCATGAGGCCAAAGCGCTCTTACCCATCGACGGCCGCCCCGCTACAACTATAAGATCGGACGGCTGAAAACCGGCGGTCTTTATGTCAAGATCCCTGTAACCTGTGGCAAGGCCTGTTATATGCTCTTTTCTCTGATAAAGGCTGTCTATCGTCTCGATGGAATTCTTGATAATTTCACGCAGGGGCGAGAAACGCGATTCTACTTTTTTGGAACTTACGTCGAATATAAGTTGTTCGCTTCTATCGAGGATGGTATCAATATCTTGCGAGGTATCGTAACAACTGGAAACTATCTGGGTTGCCGTAGAGATGAGATTTCGGAGAAGCGCCTTCTCTTTGACTATCTTCGCGTAGTGAACAAAATTCGCGGTCGTAGGTACGCTTGAGGAAAGTCCCGTTATGTAGGCCGGTCCGCCCACATCGTCGAGAGAATTGGTTTTTCGCAGTTCTTCGATGAGCGTTATAATATCGACGCCTTTGTTCTCATCGAATAGTTTAAGTATGACAGAATAGAGTTTCTTATGCGCCTCTTTGTAAAAATATGAGGCGTTAAGCGTCTCTATAGCCTGCGATATGGAATCGCGATCCAACAGCATCGAGCCGAGTACTGCCATTTCGGCCTCGATGCCCTGAGGCGGTAGTTTTTCGATAGCGTCTTGTGCGGGCATTATACCCTATTTTTTAATGATGGAAACTTTTAAGCTTACCTTGATTTCAGGATGGAGCTTTACAACAACCTGATGCTCGCCCAACTTTTTGATGTGCTCTTCCAAAATTATACTACGCTTATCTATCTTCACACCTTCGGCGGCAAGCGCTACGGTAATATCCTCACCGGATACGGAGCCGAACAGTTTGTCTTCCTCTCCGGCCTGGGCCGCTATGCTCACGGTAAGCGCCGTCAACTTATCCGCCAGCACTTTCGCGGCGGCAAGTTCTTTGGCGTCTTCCACTGCCTGCTTCTTTTTCAGCAACTCCAATATCTTCATATTGCCGGCTGTGGCTTCCTGGGCCGCGTTTTTCGGTATCAGGAAGTTTCTGGCAAAACCCTCTTTGACATTGACTACATCGCCTGCCTTACCCAGCTTATCTATGGCTTTTAAAAGTATAACCTTCATGATTATAAACCTCTTTCGCTTATTCCGCTACGAACGGTAATAAAGACATTACCCGCGCTTTCCTTATAGCTTTGGCAAGTTGCCTCTGGTGCTTCGCGCAATTGCCGGATATTCTCGACGGGACTATCTTGCCGCGCTCTGTAAGGAATTTCTGGAATCTCAAATACTCTATGTAATCGAGATTTTCCACTTTATCCGCGCAAAATCTGCACGGCCTCTTTTTAAAAACCTTTTTCTTTGAAGGATCCTTTTTGACCCTTTTCTTTTCAGGCTTGCCAAACGGTTTATTGAACGGCTTAAACATCGTTATCTCCCTATTTTTCTCATATCAAACAAACTACAAACTACCGATCATAACAACCTTAAAACGGTACTTCCTCGTCCTGCGGGCCCGACGCCTCTTTTTTAACATTACCGGGCGCTTGAGCGGCATGCTCATCATTAAGATTTATCGTTTCCATTTCGTCGGCGGAAGAAGCCGTGGCGGGCTCTTTGGCCGCTTTCCCGCCGGCGCCTTTAAGAAACTGTATATTATCCGCGATAACTTCGACTGTGTTGCGCTTCTGCCCGTCCTGCGTTTGCCAATCTCTCGACTGGAGGCGGCCTTCGACAAAGACAGGGCTACCCTTAGACAGGTATTCTCCGCAAACTTCCGCCCTGCGCCCCCATACTACTATGCGTATGAAAGACGTCTGCTCCTTTTTCTCGCCTGCCTGATCCTTATATACCCTGTTAACTGCAACAGTAAACGTAGCGACCGCCGATCCGCTCGGGATATAACGCAGTTCGGGGTCTCTGGTCAGATTGCCTATTAACAGCACTTTGTTTAAATTTGCCATTCGACCCTCTCTTATCGCTTCGTCACCATAAGGCGTAAAATATCGGCATTGAGCCGGTAGCCGGCCTCAAGCTTAGCTATAGCGGCCGCAGGTGAAGTGAATTCAAGCTTAAAATAGTAACCTTCCTTGGCTTTATTTACAGGATAAGCGAGCTGTTTTTTGCCCCAATTATCTTCTTTTATTATAGTGCCGCCGTTCTTTATGACAGAATCGGTTATCGTTTTAGTGGCGGTTTTAAGCTCCTCTTCTTTAAGCTCCGGCCGTATTATGAAGAGTATTTCGTAATTATTCATCGTGTTCTATTCTCCTTATTTTATGTAGATTACCATACGGGATTTAATAAATCAAAGGATATTTCCTTTTACGATGTGCCGATCTTCCTTTTATTGAATTTGGTCATAGCCACCTCAATGCCATCCTCCATCATACAGATAATGGCGTCTTTTGCCATGGCCACCACATGCAGTACATTTTTATGCTCTTTATGTTTGAAAGGGCTCAAAACGTAGTTTGTTATATCGCCTTTATGCACTTCCGTAGCTATGCCGACCCGGAGGCGGGTAAAATCATCCGTTCCCAGGGTGCTTATTATAGATGCCAACCCTTTATGCCCTCCCGAAGAACCGGATGGTTTCAGACGGATACGGCCGAGCTCTATGTTTATATCGTCGCAGATTACTATAAGCTCGCTCATATCCTTCATTTCACGGCCGCAAACTTCACCGGCGGCTTTGCCGGACAAGTTCATATATGTCTGCGGCAGGACGAGTATGGCTTCCTCTTTGCCTATCCTCCCTTTACCGGCAACGGAAAATTTTAGCTTCTTATTAAGCTTTATCCCGTTCTCTTTGGCAAGGGCCATGACAACCTCAAAGCCGATATTATGCTTTGTGCCTTTATACTCCGGACCCGGATTACCCAACCCCACTATTATTTTCACGCGTTATTTCTTCTCTTCTTTCTTTTCCGCCGGCTTCGCAGCTTCCGCCGGTTTTGCCTCCTCGCCCTCGAGAGCGCCCTCCTCCTTCTTCTTCCTTATGAGCTCCGGCTCAACGGCACCTTCGGCGCCCGCTTCAGCCGCGGCGACCTCGACCTTAGGCGGTTTCACGATCATCGCTATCAATTCCTTGTCGTTAAGCACTTTAATACCTTCCGGCACTACTATATCTTTAACATGTATCGCATCGCCTATTTTGAGGTTGGCAACATCTGCCTCTATCTTCTCAGGAATAGCGGTCGGCAAACATTCGATCTGCAATTCGCGTATAACGTGCTCGAGAATGCCGCCATCCACTTTTACGCCAACGGGCTCGCCACGCGCGACGAGCGGAACGTTCACTTTTAAAGCCTCAGTGAGCGATATCTCGTTAAAATCAACGTGCAGGATATAGTCCCTAACCGGATCACGCTGTATCTCTTTAACAACCACCGTCTTGTCCTTACCCGCGGCTTCTCCTGTCATTTTCAGCGTTATAATTACGTTCTCGCCGGCTTTTGTGTGCAAAATACTCTTCAACTCATCCGCCGCAACCTGAAGACTCGTAGCCCCCTTGCTTCCTTTGTAGACATTGGCAGGGATAAGCCCCTTTGCCCTGAGGTCTTTTGCTATCTTTTTCCCGGCCCCGGTCCTTACTTCCGCTTTCAATATTATCTTTTCCATTGTAACTTCACTCCTTGGTTTTTAACGCGATTGCATCAGCTAAACAGAACGCTTATCGATTCTTCCTCGTGGATCCTCTTTATGGCCTCGCCCAGAAGCGAGGATACGGACAGGACTTTTATCCTGTCGAGTTTCTTCTCTTCCGGTAAAGGTATCGTGTCCGTAACTACAAGCTCCTTTAACTGCGATCTCTTAATCCGCTCTATCGCCGGTCCGCACAGCACCGCGTGAGTAATGGCCGCGTAGACGTCCTTAGCGCCTGCCTTTTTAATAGCGTCGACCGCTTCGACCAATGACCCGGCCGTAGCGACCATGTCGTCGGTTATCACCGCGTTCTTGCCTTTGACGTCACCCATTATATGCATGACTTCCGCTTTCTGATCATTCACGCGTCTTTTGTCAACAATGGCGAGCGAGCATTTAAGCCGCTTCGCATATGCCCGTGCCGTCTTTATGCCTCCGACGTCGGGAGAGACTATGACAAGATTTTTGTCGAGCTTGAGTTTCTTTATATATTCGGCAAATATCGTAAAAGCGAAAAGATGGTCGAGCGGTATGTCAAAGAAGCCCTGTATCTGGCCGGCGTGCAGGTCGATCGTGAGTACCCTGTCCGCTCCGGCGACGGTTAGCAAATTCGCAACGAGCTTCGCCGTAATGGGAACCCTCGGCTGGTCTTTCCTGTCCTGCCTGGCATATCCGAAATACGGCAGGACTGCCGTTATTCTCTGGGCGGATGAACGCTTAAGCGCGTCTATCATTATCAATAGCTCCATCAGGTTCTCGTTGGATGGCGAAGATGTCGGCTGGATCACAAAAACATCATGTCCGCGGACGTTGGCGTTTATCTTGGCGCGTATCTCGCCGTCGGAAAAATGATCGACCGCGGCATCCGCCAGTTTAACCTTCAGGAATTTACAGATATCTTCCGCAAGCTTCTTATTGGAATTGCCGCTGAAGATCAAGAGATTATTTTTCATCTATCTTCCCCTTATTATTTGCTTTTTTTATATACTCTCGCCGGCACTCCCACCACAACCGCGCCCGGCGGAACATTATGATTCTTCGGCACAACCGCTCCCGCGCCGACAGTAGCGCGCTTGCCTATCCTGAGGGGCGCTATCAGCACGGCACCGACACCTATAAATGCGCCGTCGCCTATTATTGTGGCATTCTTCGATTTACCGTCGTAATTTGCCGTTATCGTACCGGCACCGATATTGACATTCCTGCCTAATTGGGCATCGCCGAGATACGTATGGTGTTTTACCTTAGTTCCGTCGCCTATCTTCGTCCTGTTCACCTCGACGAAATTACCCACCTCTACGTTATTGCCTATTCTAACATGCGGGCGTATTCTCGCAAACGGGCCTATACAGCACCCTGATCCTATCTCCACATCCGACTCTATTACCGTATTCGAGCGTATAATCGTATCTTTCCCGATCTTTGCCCCCGGGAATATCGTCGTCGAGAAAGGATCTTCTATCGTTACGCCGGATAACATCAATTCCGCGAGAAAACGTTTTTTTAAGATCGCCGCGGACTCCGCCAAATCTATCCTCGTATTCACACCGACCCCCTCACCCGGATCGTCGGTCTGGAACGACTCTATCATTTTACCGGCATCTCTTAAGATGGCTATCGTGTCGGTAAGAAAAACCTCTTTCTTCTTATTGTCGGGGCGAACGCGTTTTAACGACTGGAATAATTCTACGGCCTTAAAGCAGTATGTACCGACATTTATCTCGTTTATGCGCCTTTCGGAATCGGAAGCATTCTCTTTCTCCACGATCCCCGTGACCCTGCCGATAGCGTCCCTGGTTATCCTGCCGTAACTTCCCGGATCATCGAGTTTGGCCGTAAGAATAGTCGCGGCCGCGCCTGATGAGACGTGCTTTGCAATAAGTTTTTTTATCGTCTCCGCGCGGATAAGCGGCGTGTCCCCGCATATCACAAGAACGTCGCCCGAATAATTTTTAAGCGCGCTATGCGCGGAGAGCACGGCGTCGCCGGAGCCCAAGAGCTTCTTCTGTACCACGATACGCGCGTCTTTAACGGTTTCGCGCAAAAGATGACTGCCGTAACCGGCCACCACGATAATACCGGACACCCCCGCATCGCCGACGGAATCAAGCACATACTCGATCATCGGCTTACCCAGGATCGCATGCAAAACTTTGGGCTCGTCCGACTTCATCCTCGTGCCCCGTCCTGCCGCAAGTATAACAGCTTTTATTTTAGTCATCTTTAATGAGCTTTTCTTATTTTACGTCGCATGCTTTTTTGATGATCCGTCAGCACCATATCAGCCAATTCGTTCATTAGCCTGATACCTTCCAACTTCTTTTCGGGCGATATCTTGAGAGCTCTTAAAATTCTTTCTTTTTTTGTTTCCCACCCGAATTTCATCTCAGGCTCCTTGCCTGTTTAATCATTTTTGCATCCTCTAAATCCTTATCCCTGCCCGCGGATGTTTTCATCTTTATAAAATCTTCCGGAGAAACAATAGTGATTTCCAATCCTTTTATTTTAACTTTTAAAGCGTTCTTTATAGCATTACCATAGCTGACAGGAGAGTCTATAACTATATCAACCTCTTCATAGCTTCTCTCCCCCTTATAAAAATTAAACGCTTTCATGTTTTTATTCTTAACCCATCCTTCACGAATTTTTTTATCGGCTATACCCATCGGGTCGATGGGTTGCTTCACATGGTAGCCTGCATTTTTTAATACCTTGACTATTTTACGAAGATTCACGTCCGTCATCTCAACAATGACGTCCATATCGAGAGTATTCCTCGCTCCTCCTAAAAGATTAAATGCCATACCTCCTACGAGGATGTACTTCACTTTTTCTTTCTGGAACGCCCGCAATATTTCCTCATAAAGTATCATAATATCGCCGTCCACCATCGAACCATGGTTGCCCAGCTAGGATTCGAACCTAGACCCTCAGCTCCAAAGGCTGGTGTGCTACCATTACACCACCGGGCAATGATTACAAATAATAAGAACCATTATCCCGCCAAGCATTAGACTCTGGGCGGGACCCCGCCCCGAGTTAGATAAATGGCGGGGCACCACCGGGCAGTAAACTCCAGATACGAACCACTAATCTTACAGCTCTATATCGTTATCTTCCTCGACCCCGCGGCGGGACATAACGCCTGCCGAAGCGCTGTGAGAGATGCCGGCTGAAGCGCTACTGGAAACACCGGCATGGGGCGATAAAGCGTTCTTTTCGTTTTCGTAAGCATCCAGCACCTTCTTCTGGATGTAGTCTCTGCATTCGGCCGTGATCGGATGAGCAATGTCTTTGTGTTCGGACTGTTTGCCCGCGTCATCTCCGGGCTGAAATGTCCTGGGTTCTGTCATTGGCAGTGATGCGCCGCACTGATTGCAGAATTTCGAACGGATGGCATTCCTGAAATTGCATTTGGGGCACGGGTCCTTCATCTTTCTCGAAGGCATGGCAACAAACATCCCCTTATTACCTTCTATCACTTTAACGTTCCTGACAACAAAACAGTTGTCGAAAGTCAACGTCGCGTACGCCTTAAGCTTCTTATCCTGCCCCTCTTTCAAAAATATCTTTACTTCCGTAATGTCCATGGTGTAAATACTCCTCAAATTTTCACGCAAATTTTTAATTATCTGTCCCTGCGATAAATACCTGCCAGGCTCTCCTTTGAACCGCCGGTATTTTACGGAATAACCGTTTCTTGGCCGATAGCGCCTCCTTTCTATTCCTGCATAGACAAAATACGCTCGGCCCACTTCCCGATACAATAGGTCTCACGTCAAGTTCATAGGCCAAGCGTTCTATAATACGCCCTAAAACCTTCTTTTTAGCTATCGCGATATGTTGTAAATCGTTGTAAAGCATGCGTTCCAATGTTGCGGAACCGGTAAAACAGGGATTTATTTTAACATTCCTGCTTTTACTTGTCAATAGGTCAAACGCTTCATAAATATCTTTGGTCGCAAGCTTAAATCCGGGATATATAACAAGGTGCCATAGCCGCCTGCCGGATTTAACGACCTTAAGTTTATCTCCTTTACCGGTGCCTATGGCAAAAGGCGCTCCCAGTATGAAAAATGGCACGTCCGCCCCCAGGCGAGCGCCCAACTCCATCAATTTGGCGCGTTTCAGTTTTAACCCGAATAATTCGTTTATACCCATAAGCACGGAGGCGGCATCGGAGCTACCCCCGCCCAGACCGGCGGCTATGGGTATGCGCTTCTTTATGCTTATTTTAACGCCTTCGGCAATACCCCTATGCCTCAGTATCGACTCCGCCGCTTTATACATAAGGTTGTCTTTGGCTTTGGCGGTAATAAATTTATCGGATTCGATAACTATACCGCACGGAATCCTGGAAATAGTGATTTCGTCGGCTAAGGATATTCTTTCGAAAAGCGTCTCGATATTATGGTATCCGTCGGGACGCCTGGATTGGATTTTCAGGAAGAGATTAACTTTCGCGGGTGCAGTGAGTGTGATCGAGCGCATCGATATCTTCTATGATTTCCTGCTCTTCATTAACAATACTTCTTTTGCGGATTTTACTATATCGGCGGCGGTAAGCCCGAAATATTTGAACAGCTCTTCCGGATCGCCGGAGACACCGAAACGGTCGCGCACGCCTACCATCTTTATCGGAACCGGGCAATCCTGGCTCGTCACTTCCGCGACAGCGCTACCCATCCCGCCCATGATCGTATGCTCTTCGGCGGTAACGATGGCTCCGGTCTCGAGCGCGGCCTTGATGATAGCGTCTTTATCGATCGGCTTAGGTGTATGCAGATTTATGACGCGCGCGCGGATGCCTTCTTTGGAAAGCGCATCGCACGCTACCAGCGCCTCGGAAACCATCTGCCCGCAGGCAATTATCGTCAGATCGTTTCCTTCCCGTAGCGTGTTGGCTTTGCCTATTTTAAAAAAATCGCTTTCTTTTGTAACTACCGGGACAGCGGAACGACCGAGCCGTAAATAAACTGGCCCCTTTATCTTCGCCGCTTCTATGGTTGCGCGTTTTGCCTCAATCGCGTCCGAGGGCACAACTACGGTCATATTCGGTATTATCCTCATGAGCGCTATCTCTTCTATCGCCTGGTGCGTAGCGCCATCCGGGCCGACGGATATGCCGCCGTGAGTCCCGGCTATCTTTACACCGAGGTTCATATAAGCTACCGAGACCCTTATCTGATCCCACGCTCTTCCCGAGGCAAACACACCGAAGGTGCACGCAAACGGTATCTTGCCCATAAGCGCAAATCCTGCCGCGACGCCAAACATATCCTGTTCGGCCACACCGAGGCCGAAGAAGCGTTCGGGAAACTCTTTCTTAAACCATGCCGCGCGCGTCGAATCGGTCAGATCCGCCGAGAGAACGACTATATCCTTATTCTGAGCGCCCAATTCGACCAGGCCATCCCCGAAACCGTCTCTAGTAGATGTTATCTTTCTTTTTTCCGCCATTATACCCTCGCCTTAGTTTTCCGATCGACTCAATATATTATCGAATGTAAGCTTCTTTTTTCTGAAATCTTCGAGCTCCTGGCGCGTAGCTTTCAGCGTCCTGCCGGAGGTCTCATCTACCAGCACTATGTATTCATAAGTATCGTAAGAATAGCCATGCAGAACATCGGCGGCAACCTCGAGCGATTTTTTAAATACCGTATTTACGACATCGCCACTACCCATCTGTGAAAATGCTTTGGATTCAAAGAGAAGCTCTATTTGAAAATAATGATTTCCGTTGCCGGAAGCATACGTCCCTTTGGATGCCTTGACCACGATCGTATCCGCAAGCGCCTTATCTTCGTAAAAGTCCATCCTTATGCGGCTGGCGACCTGCTCCGCCAGAAACTCCGGCATGGCTATGTCTTTTACGTAGAACTTGTCGTTCCAGTACCCGATATCGCCGAGAGCCGCCGGCTGGGCGCGAAAGAAGTCGTTCATGACCGCGTCCTGCCACTTATTGTCGAGGCCCATCTTCTCAAAGACCTCTTTTATCGCGTGCTCTTTCTTAGCCTGCGGATTTATCCGCTTATCGACGAGCATCCTCTTCGCGAATTCGCCGCGGGAGATGTCATTTAACATGAACCGTTTCACATCCTCCACGGATTTTATTATGATTATCTGTATTTCCGGTATGCGCATATCATGAGCGATAACGACGTAAAAATCGTACTGCGCGTCGGTCGATAGCGCCACCCTTGAGACACTCAAGATAACATCATTTATCTCTTCCCCCGCCTTTTGGGTAAGGGAGAATGTCATGTCCCATAGCTCCGGAAGCGGCACGTATATGGTTACCGTCTTACCGATAGTCGCAACCTTAACGTCGAGCTTATACTCGTCTTTACATAACCGGACGATCGAGTCTGCGAATTTTTCTTTCGGATAGGTTGGAGCACAACCGAATAAAGCGGTTACCAACAAACAATAGCCGGTAATAATTAAAAAAACAGCTCTGTTCTTCATGCCAGCTTTACGTGCGACTTGCCGTATTCATTGAATATGTTTTCTATCTCGTCGTATTCGAGCTCTTCTTTTTCGAGAAGTTCTTTTACGAACCGCTCCAGAAGCGGCTTCTCTTTAATTAAAAGCGCCTCGACGTCTTTAAGACATGCGCGGAATATTTTATTAACCTCTTCGTTCAACAGCTCTTTAGTCTTGTCCGACAATTGCGCTTCAGGAATAGCGGTATAATCGCCCAGATACTGGGCGTCGCTCATGCCGAACTTCCATACCATGTTATGAGCGACTATCATCGCCTGTGTGAAATCCATGGCGACACCGTCCGACGTCGTTCCGAAACGCATCTTTTCCGCTACGTATCCGCCGAGCGCCACTTTTATATCGGCCAAAAGGCGGTCTTTGTTATGCGTAAAGACCTCCTCGCGCGGCTGGTGATAAACAACCCCGAGTGTATCCCGCCTCGACGCTATGGACGCTTTAAATACGTCATCGATAGGATGGAGTATGTACAGCACTATAAGGTGGCCGGATTCATGATACGCGACCATCTCGCGCTCAAGCGGCTGCATCGTCCGCTTGTGTTTCATACCCATATCAACCCTTTCCATGGCTTCCGAAATATCGTCAAGCCGTATCACGTCGCGGCCGGATCTCGTAGCTACAAGAGCCGATTCTTTGATTATATTTTCTATGTCGGCCGGAGATTTATAAACGGCTTTCCGGGCGAGACGGCCTACATCTATGGAAGAATCATGCTGAACCTTGCCGAGATAATAAGCGAATAGCTTCTCCCTGTCTTCCAGTCCCGGCTTGTCGATATAGAGCTTTCTGTCAAACCTTCCGGGCCTAAGCAGGGCTCTGTCGAGATTATCTTCCGGCGCGTTGGTCGCGCCTATAACTATAACGTTCTGCGCGGTGCTGGGCTCTCCTTTTTTATCTTTTATCTCGGAAAGTCCGTCCATCTCCGCCAAAAGCTGGTTCTGGGTAGAGTTAGTCTCTTCCGTACCGCCGAACGCCGAGAATACCCGCTTCCTGGCTATGGCGTCCAGCTCATCTATGAATATGATACAACCGCCGTGCGCATACGCGAGTTCGCGCGCCTGTTTGAAAAGCTTTCTCACTCTCGAAGCGCCGACACCGACGAATATTTCTACAAATTCGCTTCCGGACATCGACAAAAACGGTAATCCGGTCTCGGTCGCGATCGCTTTGGCCAGGTATGTCTTGCCGCATCCCGGGGGACCGAACATCATGATCCCGCGCAATATCTTGCCGCCTATCTTCTTCACGCGGGCCCTGTCCCTGACAAGCTCAACGACTTCTTTCGCTTCTTCCTTCACGTTCTCCATGCCAATAACATCGGCCCACTTGACGTTGACAAGTTCACCCTGAACCTTAGATTTTGAAATCTTAGCCATGCCGCCCTGCAAAAATACCGTGTACATAAGTACAAATATGGTGGCATTGAGCGCTACCATTATCAGCTGAATCGGCATCGTAGCGAGAGTTATCTTCTGGTAGAACGATTCAAGCGACATCAACCCAAGGATCGATAACCGCACGAGAACATAACCACCGACTATGATCGACAACATTACCCAGCGGGATCTCATCCACATCTTCGCCGGCCGGTTTAGAAGGTATACTGCCGTCCCGGCCAGACCGATGACAAGATACACTAAAAGTTCGAATATAAGCCACGGTGTCATATTACCTCCGATTTACTATTGTTTGAGTCAGGTAAATCGTCCCGCCCCCGGTTTTCACTCCCGGCGGGACTATCATAATATTAACTCGGTAAATTTTCCCGCCCCCGGTTTTCACTCCCGGCGGGACTATCATAATATTAACTCGGTAAATTTTCCCGCCCCCGGTTTTCACTCCCGGACGGAACCTTTTTATCCTATTTTTGCCAGTTCAGCATCGAGCTCGACGCATGCGCGCTCGTATTCTTCTTTCTTTGGAGCGATGCCATGCCATTCCGCTTTATTTTCAACGAATGAAACACCCTTGCCTTTTATTGTATGCGCTATTATAACAGTGGGTTTTCCTTTTAACTTCCTGGCTTTATCGAATGCCTCTATCAATTTCGCGATATCATGGCCGTCGGTCTCGATAACGTGCCACCCAAAATCATTCCATTTGTTTACGTATGAGCCCATATCTTTTATCTCACAGCAAAAACCGTCGATCTGCAGGCCGTTAAGATCTATGACGGCACAAACGTTGTCCAATTTATAATGCGCGGCTGTCATCGCCGCTTCCCAAACCTGGCCTTCGTTGGTCTCGCCGTCGCCCATCAGGCAGTATATTCTTATATCCGAGTGGTCGAGCCTGGCGGCGAGCGCTATGCCGTTGGCTATGGATAGCCCCTGACCCAGGGAACCGCTCGACGCCTCTACGCCGGGGATACCTTTCTGCGCGTGCCCCTGAAGAGGGCTTCCGAGTTTACGCAGGCGCCAGAGCTCCTCCCTCGGGAAATATCCTCTGTCCGCCAGTACGGCATAAAGCGCCGGGCACGCATGCCCTTTGGAAAGTAAAAATCTATCACGATCTTTCATGCCGGGATTTTTAGGATCGTGTTTGAGTTCGTTATAATATAATGCTATTAAAATATCGACGATCGATAGTGAGCCGCCGGTATGCCCGGATCCCGCTATCATCAGCATCTTTAAAATGTCTTTGCGTATCTCTACCGCTTTTTTCTTTAATGTTTTGATGTCGGACTGCATCTCTTCAACTTTCTTTAATTTGTAATAAATAATGCCCATGGTGTAATGGGCCTGATGATTTTGAAAGCGTTTGGTAACGGCGGGGCAAAAACCTTAATCAATCCAGATTCGGAAGCTTGGTATTTATGCCTCCGAACCCGGATTGGAAGGTGGTTATTTCTTCTTGTGGCGGTCTCTTCTCATCCTTTTCTTTCTTTTATGCTTCGCCATTTTGGCGCGTTTTCGTTTCCTTCCGCAGGGCATGAGTCGATCACCTCCTCCTGATAAATTAGTAGATAACTTTATTCAAAGGGTACTCGATTATTCCCTGAGCGCCGGCTCTTTTTAATTTTGGTATCAGATATTTTACCGTCTTCTCGTCTATTATCGTATCTACATCCACCCAATCCGGATCGGAGAGCGCGGAAATCGTAGGTTTTTTCATCGCCGGTAGCAACGCCAGGATGGCTTTGAGGTCTTCCTTCTTTAAATTCATTTTGAGCCCGACTTTGTCTTCCGCAAGTATCGCGCCCTTTAAAAGCATTGCCAGGTTCTCGATCTTGCCGCGTTTCCACGGGATCATCCAGCTTTTTCTATTGGCAATAAGCTGTGTCGTAGACTGGCATACCGTTATCACTTCGCGCAGTTTGTTCGCCCGAAGCGATGAGCCTGTCTCGGTCACTTCCACTATAGCGTCGACGCCCACGGCCGCTTTAACCTCGGTCGCGCCCCAGCTGAACTCCACTTCGGCCTTAACGCCGTTTTTCTTCAAGAATGACTTCGTTACACTCACAAGCTCGGTAGCTATTCTTTTCCCCTTCAGATCCTTAACGCTTTTTATTTTGGATGCCTCCGGCACGGCCAGAACCCATCGGACGGGCCGCATGCTTTGCTTCGCATATATAAGTTCGGCGACTCTTATGACATTCGATGAATTTTCCAGTATCCAGTCATTCCCGGTAAGTCCTACGTCGAGAATACCGTCTTCCACGTAGCGCGACATCTCCTGCGCCCTGAAAAGTATCACTTCTATCTCTTCATCGTCTATCGACGGAAAATATGAGCGCTCGCTTATGCCCAGCGAAAAGCCCGCTTTCTTGAACATACGAACAGTGGCTTCCTGTAGACTGCCCTTAGGTATTCCGAGTTTTAATTTCGAATTTTTATCTTTCACCTTAATATTCCTTCCTAATCATACAATTCTACATAATATAGTTACAAATGTCAAATATTACCGGGCTTGCCTTAAGACCCCATCTTTATCGTTCCCAGCGAAACGCCTTCCCTTTCGGTCTGCTCCTTCACTTTGGTATCCATGTTTTCCTTCGCCTTAAGGGAGTCTTCGACCCGGGCTTTTAGATTGAGGTACTCGGCGTTGGCCTGGTCGCACTTTTTCTGCAGATCCGCCTTCGCGGCCTTTTCCGTCTCAAGTTGTGTTTTTAACGAACGCAGTTCATCCTCGCGCACCCGGAGGCTGGCAACATTGTCATTATTCGATTTTTGTTCTTCTTCGAGTTGCCCCGTTATTTTAGCTATCGTCTCTTCCTGGGTAGTAAGACGGGTCTTGAGTTCAATATTAAGTGTATCCGCGTCCTTTAATTTCGTCTCTAAGTCCTGTTTCACCGTTATAACCTCGTCGAACCGTTTCTGTAAAGCCTTCTTCTTCCCCTTTTCGGACTCCTCCATCGTGTAAAACGCTACGGTGGCATATAAAAGGATAAAACACGCTAAAATCAGGGAGATAACAACTGCTTTATTTCCGTCTTTTATCATAAAACCAACTCCTTTTTCTTTTAAATCTTCTCCGGCATAATATCATTATTCATTCGAAATATCCACACTGAAACGCTTATCCCCTGGACCCATCATCTTGGGAAATGACGGGAAAGGCGATGCGGCCTTGACTGCATTTATGGCGGCCGTATCGAGTTCCGGGTTCGATGACCTGACGATATCCGGCCCGCCCTTTATCTCGCCCTTTGGCGACAATAGGAAAGTAACCCGCACGCTACCCTTTTTTAAGGTACCGCGTTTTGCCTTCGGGAGGCTCGCATTTTGCATTATCAGGCTCTTCAGCGCGTAACCGTAATCCTCCGAAGTAGTTGTTACGAATTTTTTGGCGGCCCAGCCTTTTTCCAATTCAAGCGCAGGCTGTTTCTTGGTTTTAAACATACCGGGATCTATCGGATATTCATTCCTTCTCTCGAATGTCGGTTTCTCGTTCGTCGTAAATCCTTTTTCATTGATCGGATATGTTTCCGGCTGTTCCAAAAGATCGTATTCACCGGTTACTATATGAGGCGTCAAAAATACTACAAGCTCCTGTTTCTGCACTCTATCATTAGTCTTCTGGAACGCTTTACCTATGATCGGGATATCTCCCAGCACCGGTATCTTGTCAACGGTACTCGTTCTTTCATCTTTTATCAACCCGCCTATTATTATGGTCGTCCCATCCTTTACCGTAACGGATGTCTCCGCCTGTGTGGTCTGGACTATCGGAACGGTGGTGGAGGGGCTTCCGTAAGTATAATTATCCGTTGACGAACTGACTTCCGGCTTTATCTTCATAGTTACGAAACCGTCTTTATTGATGGTTGGCGTCACGTACAATTTTACGCCTATATCGATAAAGGTAAGATTTGTCGCAGTGGTAGCAAGGCCCGTCGTCTGAGTAACGGTATTTGTGGCGTATGGCTGGGATACACCCACCAGTATCTTCGCCTCCTGATTATTGAGCGCCGTTATCCTCGGGCTTGATAGCAAGTCAGTATTGCCGATGGTTTTTAATACCTGTATCATCAGCGCCCAGTCGGATTCACCGATGGCACCTATAACTATCTGAGCGCCGGGGACGAAAGCGCCCTGTACCGCCTGCTGGAACATACTCGATATATTGATACCTTTACTTGCCGAACCGACTTTCTGTATGACAGACGTCCAGTCGACACCAAGCTTATATTCGTCGGTCAACGTTATCTGCACTATCTTCGCTTCTATTAAAACCTGTTGGAGCTTATCATCAAACGCCGTAACAAGCGCCTCTACCTCCGACATTTTTTTATCGAGATCGGTAACGGCTATCTTATTCGTCCGCTCGTCGATCTGCATGGTGCCGATGCCTTTGGTCAGCGATTCCGATACCTTGGCTTTAAGATCCGCGGCCTTTGCGTATTTGAGCTCAAATACTTTCGTTACCGTCAGCATATCCATCTTGGCCAGTGCTTCCGATATCTGCTCCACCGTCTGCGGTGAATCGATAACAACTATGGTGTTGGATCCGTCATCCACCACTATCTTGCCTACCTTGGTCTTCATCTGATTCAGCGCTTTCGAAGCGTCACTCGCCTTCGCGTATTTCAGCTGGAACACTTTGACTTCTTTCCTGTCGCCGTACTTCTCACCGTAGGCCGTCTCATACTCCCTTTGCGACATGACATACACTATGTCGCCGCGCCTATCGCAGGCCAGGCCGTTGGAGGCGAGTATTATCTCGAGGGCATCCATGATATTGACGCTCTTCAAAAATATAGTAACGCGGCCTTTAACATCGTTCGAGAGGACCACGTTCATATTGCCTTTCGTCGCGAGCATCTTTATAACCTCCACGACGTCCATGCCTTTCAGGTCGAGCGATATCTTATCGGAAACAGACGTTTGGATCATGGGGCCTTTAACCACGGATGGCGTGGACTCCAGCTGGGCATAGGCCGGGCAGATATTGCCGGCGGGCAAAATAGAAGTAAAAGCAATCATGGTAATTATCGAAACTATCTTCTTCATAAAATCCTCCGTGTTTACGCTAAGCTTCTGGAATTGTTTTTTTACAAAAATAATGATATCTTCCGGCCGCCGTAATCGAGGACAACTTTGCCCTCGGATATCTCCTCGACGACATATCCATTGAAGGACTGGCCCTTATTAAGGTAGTACGTCTTCTGAGCCTTCTTATCCTCTACGATCGCCTGGGGATTGTCACCGGTTATTATGCCTACAAGCCCGAGCTTCTCGGAGATGCCGTCGGAGGATCCCACCTCTTCCGGAGTTGACGCCTCGCCGGGTGACTGGCCAAATACCACAGCCCCGCCGCCCGCGGTCGAATACGATGAATAATCCTTAACCACAACCGCCTTCTTGGCAGTGGCTTTCCTTGTCGATTCAGGAATTGGTTTGGAAATAAGCGCCTGGATGTTTTTATACGGCCTGACGAAGATAAGGTCTATCAATAAATATAAGGCGAGCACGCCAAGCACGATAAAGAGGTATTTGTTTAAACTTTTTAGTGTTTGCGGCTCAAAAGCCTTACCTTTGAATATATCGCTTTTCAACATACCGGATATGCGCTCATCCGCCTTCGACGCTATCGTGGCGGAAGTCTTCGCAATATCCGCCTGCAAAGCGGTCGGGCCATTAGACTTGGCCTTGTTTTTTATGAGTTTTAGCAATCGTTCTTCCGGAGATACGTCTTTTACCATCTATATGCTTTCTCTTTCGATTATCTTCGATATAAGGGTGCTGTCTACCACGGATTTATTGTGCATCACAAGCGCTTCAAGCGCATTATGGCATATGAGCGATGTCTTCCTCGGATATCCTTCGGTGTATTCGTATATGCTCCTGATCGCTTCATCCGTAAATACCTTCCTGGATCCGTCGAGGCCCGCCTCGACGAGGCGGAACTCTATAAGTTCTTTCGTCTCTTCTTCGTCTAGAGGATTGATAATATATTTTAGGGCGATGCGATCGTAAAAATTCTTCACCTTCTTTATGCGCGGCAAAAGTTCCATCTGCGACACAAGAACTAATTGTAGAAGTTTGTATTCGTTCGTCTCATAATTAAGAAGCGTCCTGAGTATTTCAAGAAACGGCGTGGACAGCTTCTGCCCTTCATCTATTAATAGCACCACCGTCTTATTCTCATCGACGCCCTTCTTAAAAAGATACTTCTCTATTTCTTCCCTGTAGTCGAGAGTAGAGCGGGCATCCGGCTTTATACCAAACATCTTGGTAAGGCTTTCTAAGAATTGAAACTCTGATTTATAGGATGGGTCGAGTATTATGTGGAATGTGTAATCGTCGTCGTTGGCAAACGTCTGCAGAAGCGCGCGCGACATCGTCGTCTTGCCGATGCCCACATCGCCCAGAATAACACTTAGCCCCCTTTTCAATCTTATTGCTATCTCCAGGCGTTGTATCGCCGTAGAGTGCGCGGACGAACGGTAAAAGAATGCCGGATCCGGGCTTGTCGAAAAAGGCTCTTTTTTTAGTCCAAGTATTTCGTAGTAACTCATGCTACTTCTTCCTTAATAATATTCTCTATCTTTTTCAACGACACTTTTTGATGGCGAAGCTCGATTATCTTCTTCAATTCTTCGAGCGTAGAATCGTCGAAGTACCTGAAATTAGTACCTTCGCTCCTCGATATTTCTTTGATAAGGCCAAGTTTGAGGTAGTATTTGATAGTATAAACGGATAGCCCTGAAAGGCTGGATAGGTCTTTAATAAGGTATATGTTCTTCTCGCTCATATCACTCTCTACTTGGAGAGTAGTATATTACTCTCTGGTTAGAGAGTATAGCATAACGACCTTCTATGTCAACAAAAATCTTCACAATAACGGTTATTCTATGATTATCTTGCTGATAATAAAACTTCCGCGGAGGGCGCCTTCCTGACCCGCTTTTGAGGTCAGTACGAAGTGGCGGACTTTGAGAATGGCTGATTTGGTATTTTCTATATCATATAAAAATTTGGTAAACTGGCTGAGGCTCCCTTCCGAAGAAAGATCGACCATTATCTCTTTATATTTACCGTGATCTTTAGTACCGACAGGCTTTATATTCAGTATAAGGCATGAGTCGGACCGCGATAGATCCTCGAGGTATGATAGAATTTCGGCCGCGGTTTCTTCCTCATTCTTCTCCGACTTAACATATTTGGAAAATTTCGAGTAGTCCGATTCCAGAGCCTTACGTTCCGCGAGTATGGCCAGATCTTTCTTAAGTGTGACCGCCTTCGACCTCATCTCGAAATTTAAAGCCTGCCATTCCCGCGCGATGGGCTCGAGGATCAACACATAAAGCGCGGATACGATGACTATGAGCACCGTAGCGTATGCTATCGAACTTTCACGCTTGGACATATTTTTTAAGATATGGCGCATATTATCTCGAAGTCGGCCGCATTCAAACTCTGGCCGATCCTTTTATTTGCGTATTTGACTTTGACGTTCTTAAAATACTGCGACTTGCCGAGGACACTCACATATTTGAATACCTCGCTCAAGCTCGAGGCGGCACCCCGGAGAGTAACGCTCTTGCGTTCTTCATACTCTACCATACCGAGCGTTATGCTTTGCGGTGTTATCTTGAAAACCTCGGTAACGAGATCTATCGCGAGCGGACGCTCCGAGAGCTTATCTGTAACGAGTTCTATGTCCTTCGCCATCTTTTTCGCGGCCTTGACGCGCGGAGCTATCTTTTTAAGTTCGGAATCTACGTAAGCGATATAGACACGCTTGTCGTGGAGTTTTTTCATCACCACGATGAATGTCGTCAGCGCTATAAGGATAATAACAGCGCCGGCTATAATTATATTCTTCTTTACCGCCTCGAGGCGCAGTTCTTCCCTGCGCGAGGCAGGCAGAAGGTCTATTTTCACGTCTTCATTCTTTAATGCCAGGCCGAAGAGTTCCGTGAACGATGCATCGCCGCATTCCATCCTGGCGCCTTCGCGCACAGGTATATTATGCATCTGGTCTACAACCTCGACAGAAGCATTCAGTCTTACGGCTATAAGTCCTTTTAATTCATCTATGCGGGAAGAGACACCGGTCAATATTATTTTGCCGACAGAATGCTTCGACTCTTTTTTATACGCGGCCAGCGAGACGCTGATCTCTTTTATTATCCTCTCCGCCGCGGTCGCGGCAGTTTCCGGAGAGCATAAGGCTCCTCTGGTAAAGACAAGCTTATCCCCTGCGATGATATCGATATCGATGTGCCCTGAATCTATGTTTGCCAATAGGACGACCGCGTCCGACTGAGTGTGGTTGGCCGCGAGATACCACAGAAGGAGCGCCTCCGAGCTTAAGGAAACGGATTCCACCACAAGGCCTGAGTTCGTTAATGTCTGTATCTGAGCGCGCACGCCGTCGGCCTGCGCAACGGCTATCATGACGCTCGAATAGCCGTCTTCCTGCTTCTCTATAACGCGGTATCCGGACACCATTTCCTCATCGGCATATGGAACGTGCTTTGCCGATTCTATCGCGGCCATTTTTTTTATCTCAGCATCATCTGTGGACGGAAGCTTCAAGAATCTGACCGTTACGAGGTGCCTGGGTATATTAAGCCGCACGCGGCGGGGAAT
Organism: Candidatus Omnitrophota bacterium; assembly: GCA_028699255.1. Lineage (NCBI taxonomy): Bacteria > Pseudomonadati > Candidatus Omnitrophota > Candidatus Omnitrophota bacterium. Next base: position 54,333 of record JAQVUX010000008.1, read on the forward strand.
GCTAAGGGAGGTAAATATGCCTTTTATCTCTTCGGATACGTTTTCGACGGCGATCGTCTTCTTTAAGGCAAGCGCTGTCTGCCGAACGCCTTTAAGTTCGGGCGCCCACGCAAGTTTTATGAAATCGTCGCCCATCTCGAGCGCTATGAAGTCGTTCGTATCGTCGAAGACGTCTCTTATGTGCTCTGTCAACCGGGGTAATGTTTTGATAGTGTTCCTCCGAACTCTATATTAGAGCAACGGGATTTAGTTGTCAATTCTTTCGATTTCCAAACGTTCCCGAACCAGGCCTGTAGAAACAGTTTACATGCTCAAGCCTGACCGGGAAATCAATGCTCACGATAATATAAACACTTAGCGCCGCTCGTTTCGGATTTCGAAACGACCAAAACCACCGATTTGCCTATCTTCGAGCCTTTTACCAATCCCGTCGATTCGATCCTGAAAAAATTGGATTTTATTTTGAGCCGCCCTTTAAGCTCGGCGATCTGCGCGGCGGAAAGCTCCGGCAATACATTCTCTATCGAAACGTCGGAATTAAAACTATTGTCGTCCTTCGTCCCCTTCTCTTTGTCGGGGCCGTTACGAAGTTCGATTATCCTGTCGGCAAAGTAATCGGACGTTACCTTATCCTGCGCGGCGTCGGCCATAATAAGAATACTCAATACCTCTTTCAGCGCCGTATTTATATTTACCGTGAATTTAGCGGCATCGCCGTATATTGTTACATAAGGCTTCAGCTTATCGAATATCTTCCGGCTTATGCCTTTAACGAGCAGGAGCTCTTCTATAACGCTAAATGCGGCATGTTTGCACTTATATGGAGCCGGGAGGGATTCATAGTAACCGTCGTCTAAGCCCGTTCCGGAACTGCGCCACTGCACTATGTCGGAAGCGATCGTAGGGTCTTCACCGACATATATGAGGAGATTTTTTAAAATATTCTCGGGCGCAGTATTTATGTTAATCTTGCGCTCTTCATCGGACATCCCCGGATATACAGTTTCGCTTTCCTTATATGACACACTAAAAATACCGTCGGTAAGAGAGCCTTTGAATATGGCTTTCATCTCATCGGGGTCACTCGCCTCTTCGGCAGAAAAAGCTGTGCCGCACTCATAAATGGAATCTGCGGTACTCGGGCTTTTTGAAAAACGGTATTTCGCTTTTACAGCGCCGGCTTTTGCCAGATAAAGCGCTTTCGCGGAATCCATGTTGTATTTAGAAAGTCTCGCCTCCACTGACACGCGGAAGCCTATGCCCATCGCGAGGATGGCAAGTATCGCAAGTATCCATAAAGATGTTATAAATATCGCTCCGCGTTTATTTCCTATCATTCTTCCTCGCCCAAAATGCCTGTGGGGACAAAAACCGTTTTTCGGAATTCGCCCACTTTTATCCTGACACCACGCGGGACATCCTGCACGTTTTTTTCTTCCCACGCGTCACGCCATTCATATTCGTATTCGGTATTCGATAATTTTGCCTTGTAACAGTACTCGATCCCAAAATCTTTTTCATTAATATCCTTCAAGATTTCCGACGACCGGGCGTTGTCCTCGTTCAAGCCCTCCGCCGCTGTAGCGACGAGCCGCCGCAAACATTTTTTGTCCTTATCGTAAGCGTAAGTAACTCTCGCGAGCTCTTCGCGAAAACCGGTCTCGGGATCGGACACGCCTATTACGGTAATAAAAGACATCCTGTCGGCGGCGCCTTCAAAGTTTATCCTGCCTTCGTATTCCGCGCCGAAAACCGGCTTTGCAAGAGTTTCCGATTTCGGATAATATGCTACGGCGTTCTTAAGATCCGCCGCCACGGTACCAAAGAAAATCCTCAAGCTCTGGTTCTCCTCTATCATAGGCGAGGTTTTAAGCCAGACACGGATACCTGCGTTGAATGTGCTGTATATGCTTACGGCTATTACCGCAAATATCGTAACCGCGATAATAAGTTCGATGAAGGTAAAAGCCCTGTTGTGCCTCGGGATATTTTTTAGCGTCATTTTTTCTTATCCAGATATGTGTAAAGCGAATATTTATCCGGCGAGACGCCGGATATGTTTTTCCCATCGAATACGCTCAGTCTCACAGAACACAGGCCGTCCAAACGCTGATTTACCGGCGCGAGCGAAGAGGCCTCCACTTCCCAGCGATAGTTCTTATTGTCGGGGAAACTCCCGCTATCCTTATCATCTTCAATAACACCCCGTTCCTCAAAATCATACATCTTCTCTTCCAGAAGTATCGAGTGACGGAATATAACTCGCGAGCGATCGAGCATCTCCTTTGCCGTCGAGTACACCCTCATGACAAAGAGAAGCCCGCCGGTTATCACTACCACACTTGCCATGACTTCCAGAAGCAGAAAACCTCTCCTACTCTTCACCGATAACCTCTTTTATCCCGGCTCCAAAGCCGAAGCCTTTGACGGCGACGCTGTAACCGTTACCTTTCGCGTCAACCACCTCAAGCGATAACTCATCACAATGCCCGTCCGGGTAAAATAATACATGCTTCTTGTATTCTTCCTGCGTCTTTTGTGTAACGCCCGTTTTTGCGTCCCGGAAAAATAATCCCTGCGGCAGGAAAAAAACTTTACCGAACCGCTTATCCCCTTTTACATAAACTATACCTTCTGCCGAGGAATTGGATTCGAAAAGTTGATACGTGCGGCGGTTAAAATCAAAAGTTATCCTGTAGTTCTTCCTGTCGATAACAGCGCGTTCCTGAGCGTAGCTTACTAATTTGGATATGTTGAATACCGCGTCTTTGGCTGAAAGAGCCGCGAAGGTTTTTCTGAATAGAGGTATAGATAATCCGACGAGAGAAAGAATTATAACCGTTACGAGAGTCAACTCTATTAATGTGAATGCCCGGACTCGCGTCATCTAATCCTGCGTTTCCGTTTCAGTGGCGGTGGATGTCGTCGCTTCCCAGTTCGTCACATCGTCACCTTCTCCGCTGTTATCGACGCCGTCCTTGCCGAATGAGTAAAGGTCATAGTCGCCGTGCGTCCCGGGATAAGTATATTTATACTCATGGCCCCACGGATCGATGGCTTTTTTCTTAAGGTACGGCCCCTTGCCGTCCTTCTTTTCGAGGAGAACCTCGAGATTCTCGGAATATGAACCATGATCTATCTCATACAGGTCGAGCGCCGAGGATATATTCGCCTCTATGTCCGCCTTGGCGGCGGCACGCTTGGCCTGCTCAGTCCTGCCGGCAAGGCGCGGCATGACCATGGCTACAAGAGTACCTATAATGATGACCACAAGCATCAGCTCGACCAGTGTAAAACCTCTTCTATCTTTACGCTCCATCTCATCCTCCAATTTGCTGTTGCTTTTTACCTCGTCATAAAATTTATTTCAAATATCGGCAAAAGCATCGCTATCACTATAAACCCGACTACAACGCCGAGTGTAAGTATGAGCGCGGGCTCCAGAAGCGACATCATCATCTTGACCGCCTCGTCCGATTCCCTATCGTATCCCTGGGCCACCTTAAAAAGAGAGCGCTCGATATGGCCGGCCTCTTCTCCTATGGCGATGATATTCACCACCACCGGTGGTATCACTTTGCTGTTAAAAAGACCTTTTGAAAGAGACGCCCCTTCTTTTACGGCGCCATAAGCGCGCTCGAGCTCCTCTTTCATAACGGCATTGTCTATCGTATCCGAAGTCACCTTAAGCGATTCCAATATCGGGACGCCGTTCTCGAGAAGCGTGGCAAGTGTCCTGGCAAACCTGCCTATTTCGACTTTCATTATCAATTGGCCGAATATCGGCATCTTCAATTTCATGCGATCCATCGCCAGACGCCCTTCCTTAGTCGCGTATGTCTTGACGAGGAACGCGCCGATAAAAAATATTGCGATGGCGATAACCCACCAGTAGTTCTTTACCGTATTGCTTATGAAGAGAAGTATCTGCGTCGGCAGGGGAAGCGCTTGTCCAAGGTCGGAGAACATCACCATCATCTTCGGGATAACGAACGTCATCAGGACTATTATCGTGACAAGGCCTACGACCGACATTAGTATCGGATACGCCAGAGCCGTCTTTATCTTCGTCTCCACCTCAAGCTGTTTTTCTCCGAAGTCGGAAAGCCGTTTTAATATATTTTCCAGGGCTCCGCCCATCTCGCCGGAACGAACCATGCTGACGTAAAGATTTGAAAATACCCTCGGGTGGCGGCCGAGCGCGTTGGATAAAGGATTGCCGGCCACGCAAAAATCACGCACATCCATTATGACATATTTCAGCCGTTTATTGGATGTCTGGTCATGTAAAAGGTCGAGGGCCCTTACTATGGTAAGCCCTGATTCGAGAAGATCGGAAAGCTGTCGCGTAAAATTAGCTATGTCTTTCGACGATATCCTGCCGAACATGCCCGAGGCGGCACCTTCGGCTTGCTGTGTAACGGCGCTTTCCTCGTCGATCGATACGAGATAATATCCCATACCTGCTATCTTCTGGATCGCGGCGGATCTATTATCGGCGACAAGAACGCCTTTAACCGTTTCCTTCGGGTTCTTCTTCGCCTCATATAAAAATCGCGCCATAAAAACTCCGCTTTCCGGCTATTCCTCTATCTCTTCGAGCACTTCCTGCTGGGTAACCCTTATAACTTCGCTCGGAGTGGTCATGCCCATCACTATCTTTTCCCACCCATCCTGCCTGAGCGTTCTCATACCCAATTCTATCGCCTTCTTCTTTATCTGGTCGGAGGACGCCCTTTTCAAAACCAGTTCCCTTATCGGCTCGCTCATTTCAAGAATCTCATAGATCGCTGTCCGGCCTTTATATCCGGTAAATCTGCAGGCGTCGCACCCTTTGCCTTCATATATCTTTACGCGCAAGGCCTTGGAGCCGGAAACACCAAGCTCCCTTAAAAGCTCTTTGTCGGGCTTTATCTCATGTTTGCATTTAGAGCATATCACCCGGACGAGGCGTTGCGCGATGAAGCACTCCACCGCGGATGCCACAAGAAACGGCTCTACGCCCATATCTATAAGGCGCGTAACGCCGCCGGCCGCATCATTTGTATGTATAGTAGAGAATACGAGGTGGCCCGTCAGGGCTACCCTTATGGTGATCTCCGCAGTCTCGTAGTCCCTGACCTCTCCGACCATCATGACATCAGGGTCGTGGCGAAGCATCGAACGCAGGGCATTGGCGAATGTAAGTTCTATCTTCGGCTGAACCTGTATCTGTGTGATCCCCTTGAGTTGATATTCGATAGGATCTTCTATGGTTATTATTTTTCTGTCCTTGGTGTTTATTTTACTTAAAGAAGCGTAGAGTGTGGTCGTCTTACCGCTCCCTGTAGGCCCGGTAACGAATATTATCCCGTGCGGCATCTTGAGTAGCCTCTCGAGGACATCCTGGTCTTTCTTTAAAAGCCCAAGGTTCTCGAGACCGAAGCGTATGTTGCCGGATAGTATTCGGATCACAACACTTTCACCGAAAGGCGTAGGTAATATCGAAACCCTCAAATCAACCTCTTCGGCGCCTATGCGTATCTTTATCCTGCCGTCCTGCGGCAGGCGCCGCTCCGATATATCGAGATTGGCCATTATCTTGATACGCGATATTATCGCCGACTGGTAATGTTTTATAGATTGCGGGACCTTCGTTTCGTGGAGGATGCCATCTATCCTGTACCTGACGAGAAGTTCGTCCTCGTACGGCTCTATGTGTATATCGGTCGCCCTGTCTCTGCATCCCTCGAGGAGTATCTGGTTGACGAATTTTATTATCGACGCGTCTTCGGCGCTCTCTCCTACGTCCTGGGTCTCCTGCGCCTGAACGCTCGCACTGCGCTCGAGCGACGCATCCGGCGCCATTTTTTCTATCGTTTCGGCGCCGACGCCGTAATATTTTTTTATCATCTCAAGTATCTCACGCCGCGATGCCAGGACGGCGCGGATCTCGCTCTTTAAAAGAAGCCGTATGTCGTCGATCGTGTGAATATCAAGAGGGTTGGACATTGCCACCGTAATGGTATCGTCCTTTATCTCTACGGGGATCAATTCATAATGGCACGCGAACTTCGCGGGTATCTTATTTATTACGGAAGGATCTATTTTTATATCTTTGAGTTTTATGTATTCGACGCCGGATTGCTCCGACAGTATGCGATAGAAATCGTTCTCGTTCACAAGGCCCAGTTTTATCAATATGTCGCCTATGCGCTTTTGCGAATGTTCCTGCTCGGCAAGCGCTCTCTCCAGGGCCTCAACGGTGATAATGCCCTTCTGTATAAGAAGTTGTCCTATAAGATCCGTCTCTTTGAAACTCATAATTCTCCCCGTTAGGTCATAATATGTATGATATATAGATTATACTTGCCAATCCCCGCAAAAGCAAGCGACGGATGCCGCGGGTAACGCTTTTACTATTCGAGCGAACGAGGTGAGCAAACACGGAACTTCCTTGCACGAAAAACCTTTGCCCACCTACGAGGAGAAATCACTTAGACAGGTTTCACCTCGTAGGTGATTCCGCCAACCTTACTCCCTCGGTATTTTTTTCACTGCCTACGTTTATTCTTGCGCTCCGCGCGGCGATGAAATATAATCTATGGCACAAGGGAGGCAGTAATGCTAAAACTATTCAGAAGCAAACACGTTACCAAAATAGTCCTGTGGGGACTACTCATACTGATATTACCCGCGTTTGTTCTGTGGGGAACCGGCAATACGGGGCGCTCGACTAAAGGCGGCCCGAAATATGTCGGCATTATAGAGAACAGGAAGGTATCTTTCGAAAATTTCGCGGACAGCCTTTACAGTATACGCTGTCAGGTGGTCTTAAACTATTATGGCCGCCCTGAAACCCTCGACGCGATACTGGGTAATAAAGAGTTCCTCGGAAAACTCGCCTGGGATCGGCTTATAATGCTGCAGAAGGCGCGCGCGGCAAGAATAAAGGTTTCGGATAAAGAGGTTGTAGGCTTCATAACATCGCATCCCCTCTTTCTGCGAAACGGAAAATTCGACGATCATATATATCAGTATTTCCTGAAAAATTCCCTGGGGATTTATCCCAGGAGTTTCGAAGAGCTCGTCAGGGAAAACCTGATGATACAGAAACTTACCGATATTATAACTAAAGATGTAAAGATAGCCGATGAAGAGATTGCGGCGGACTACGGGCGCGATAATTCGCGATTCGCTATATCCTACATAACGATACCTCTAAAGGACTTCACGGGCAAAATAACCGTAACCGACGGAGAAATCGTTGCTCTCCATAAGAAGCATGAAAAAGATTTCATGTTCCAGGCCAAAGACGCAACCGGCAAAAAAGGCGTAAAGAGACAGGCAACCCTGGAAGAAGCCAGGGAAACGATAAGAACCTTACTGGTTGAAGATAAGGCCAGGCCGCTGGCGGAGGAAAAAGCAAACGCGGTATGCGAAGAAATAAACGGATTGATATCCGGAAAAAAGCTATCGTTCGAGGATGCGGCATCTAAACTCGGCTTTAAAGCGCAAGCTTCGGGACTATTCGGCAGGACGGATAGCGTCGAAGATATAGGAGAGATGGCGCCTATAATACCTGTGGCCACAGCGCTCAAAAAAGACGAAATTTCAAAACCGGTTGGAGTTAAAAAAGGCTTCTTGGTATTTACAGTTTCCCAGACGCAGGCCTTCGACCCGGAAAAATTCAAGAAAGAGAAAGACGATTATTCGCGGATAGCGCTTGCCGTTAAAAAGAACGCCTATATGGAAGATTGGCTGAGAGAGCGCGAAAAAGGCGCAAAACTTAATATCGATCTTCGAGATTACGAAAAATATTACAAATAATCAAACGTTCCCCAGGTATACGTATTTGAGCTTCTTCCTCGCTATCCGCTCCGCCTGCTTCAGCGAGTCAACAGGCGTGGGCGGCAAGGACAGTTGGTAGCACGGAAAATACCGCGAGAAGTGGAGCGGTACTTCCGGCCCTACGTTGTCATATATCCAGTCAACCATCCTCGTTATCATCTCCGGAGAATCATTAAGCGTCGGTATCAATAAATTAGTAAGTTCGATATGACAGCTCTTGTGCGAACGTTTTATCACCTCGAGAACCGGCCGCAGACTACCCTTACATACCTTGGAGTAAAACACTTCATCGAATGATTTCAGGTCGATGTTCATGGCGTCTATGTATGGGAGCATCCCCTCGAGCGGGGCCATATTAACATAACCATTCGTAACAAGGACGTTCGCGAGAGCCGACCGCTTCGCCAGTTTCGCCGTCTCCAATACAAATTCATACCATATGAACGGTTCATTGTAGGTATACGCGATGCCGAAAGATTTCGCATCCTTCGCTTTTTCTACGGCCTGCTCGGCTGTTATGTCCTGGACGGGGGCATCAAGCTCCTGCGATATGTGCCAGTTCTGACAGAATTCGCAATGGAGATTGCATCCTTTCGTTCCGAGAGAAAATATGTATTCGCCGGGGTGGTAATGATAAAGGGGCTTTTTTTCTATGGGGTCGAGAGCTATACCTGTAGTTTTATTGTAAACTTCCGTATATAACGTGCCGGAGCGGTTTATTCTGACACCGCATGAGCCTCTGAGGCCGTCGGAGATGAGACAATTATACGGACACAGGTGGCATTGCACTTTACTGCCGTCGAGTTTCTCGTAGTATAGGGCTTCTTTCATCCGTCCTCCCTATTTAAGAAATGTCTTCAACTCCTTCATGAACTGGCCGACATCCCTGAACTGCCTGTAAACGGAAGCGAACCTGACATACGCTATCTCATCTATCTCGTGCAAACCGCGCATTACGAACTCGCCGATCTCTTTTGAAGCCACTTCAGTCTCGTCCTTCTTGCCGAGACGGCGCTCTATGTCGTCGACGAGCTTCTCGATGCGCTTAACGCTTATGGGGCGCTTTTCGCAGGCAACCATCACGCCATTAACCAGCTTCTCCCTGTTAAATGGTTCCCTGCGGCCGTCCTTCTTCACGACCATAAGAGGAACGCGCTCGACATACTCATAGGTCGTGAAACGCTTCTTGCACTTAAGACACTGCCGCCTGCGCCGCACGCTCGAACCGTTGCCCGGCGTTCGCGAGTCGATTACACTGTCTTTCCTGGATCCGCAATACGGACATCTCATAACGCTTCCTTACAAATTTTTCGTTTCCCTCAAGAAGAAGACCCGCAGGGATTCGTGCCAAGCGGGGCGTAAAATTTCGAGCAGATGCGAGAAATTTTCTCGCAGCGAAATTTTGCATGGCCAAAATTTCGCGTCCCGCGAGGCATGAATCCCGAAAGGGTCTTCCTCCGGGGAGCGAAAAATTCTACTGGTGCGTGTGCTCGCTTAAACGCTTGATCCTCTTCAGCATGTTCGGATGCGTGCTCAGAAGCTCCATCATCTTATCGCCGAAATTAAGTTTCACGGTCTTTTTCTGCAATGCCATAAGTTCGCTCTCGGAGATCGTGCCGCTCCTGTCGAGATCAAGGTCTTTCAACTCTTTAAGCTCATACATCGCTCTCGACGGGTCATTGGCAAAAAAAGCTTTCATCCCCTCAACGTCCTTGATGGCCTCTTTCGGCATCCTGGCCGAGCCATACACGAGCTTGTACAAAGCCGACGCAAGTTGCGACGGCTTATTACCCAGCTCGACCGAGCCCTTATCCGCGAAATATTCGCGTATCCTGGAAGCGTAAAGGACCAGAAGGTTAGTAAGAAAATAGAACAAAAAGGCCGCCAACCCTATCAGCATCCCGTTCGACTGCTCCCTATCTCTCCTGTCCCCAAAGAACAGGAATTGCCACGCTATCCTGTATAGAATTATAGGTATGACGGATAATAATGTTATCGTCAGGACATCGCGGTTCTTTATGTGGCTCATCTCATGGCCAAGCACCGCCCTGAGCTCATCCCTGTCGAGGAGCCCCATAATCCCTTCGGTTACGCATATGCGCCCATCTTTTATCGACCTGCCGAAGGCAAACGCGTTGGGCACCGATATTTTGGCTATGCCTATACGCGGCGCCGGTATATTCGCCGTAGCGGCGAGGGAACGAACCATCGTTTCCAGCTCAGGGTTCTCTCCGGGCTTCAGGTACTTGACCCGCATAGACCACTCTATAAGTTTCGGGCCCATCATATATTGTATCAGCATCATAACCAGCGATAACACGAGATAAAAATAGAAGTTGCCGATACCAAGTTGCGTGCCGATAACTGTTATTATCGCATAGATTATGCCGAGCAGAACCGTTGTCAATAACCACATCCTTAACCTCAAAGCCCACATCGTATTACCCTCCTTTTAAAACTATGCTTGGATGAAAATCTCTCTGGCCGCCAATGCCGCGGCGCCCAGCACAACACCGTCTTCTCCCAGGAAGCTCGGCGATATCTTCACCATGGCCGCCGGTTCCTCGAAAGCGAATTTTTTAACCGCATTTTTAAGCGGATCAAAGAGCATATCTCCGGCCGCCTCCATACCGCCGCCTATAATAACAAGCGATGGATTCAAAAGATTTATCATATACGCTATCCTGACGCCCAGGTCGCCGCCCGCCTTTTCAAGAAGGGCCACAGCTTCCTTATCGCCCTTTTTCGCGGCGTTTATGACGGTATCTTTGGTTATATTCTCCGCCTTGCCCTTCGCAAGTTCCAGCATATCTCCGGCGCCGCCCGCCTTCGCGGCCTTCCGCGCTTCATGCGCCACACCCAGATCCACACCCCACGGTCTAAGATAAGCGAACTCTTTTACATAATCCTTCTCGTTGGTCTGCAAACCGTTATGCGCTATCTGCGTCTCGCCCGCGCATCCGCTTGCGCCCGTATAAACGTCGCCGTTGACTACCATGCCGCATCCCACATCCGAATACATGTAGACGAGGTTATCGACATCCGCGCCCGGGTTCAGAGTCCTCTCGCCGAAAGCGGCGCAGGAGGCGTCATTACCTATATAGACGGGTATGCCGAACTTCTCCTCCAGGGCTTTACTAAATTTCAAAAAACTGACGCGCGTTCTTCCTCTGGTGGGGTCGGTATCGCGTATGGTGCCGGACGGATAATCTATTATGCCCGATATGCCCATCCCTATATTTTTTATATCCTGCGGCGCGGCTTTACTCTTCGCGATAACTTCCGCTATCGCGTTTATCACCACCGGCATGAGCTCTTCCATGTTCGTCTGCGGACGCAGTACCTTAACCTTCGCTATAACATTGACTTTGAGATCGGCAACTATCGCCGATATGCCGGCAGGGCTTATATCGACGCCTATCACATAAGCGCTCTTCGCGTTCAACTCCAGGAGTTCCGGCCTCCTGCCGCCCGACGATGTATCAAGCCCAACCTCGAGTATTATCCTTTTATTAATGTAATAATCCGCGTAATTTGTAACGGTAACTATGTTAAGCCCCAGATTTCTCGATATCTCCGCCCGGGAAACAGGCCCGCGTTTACGCACAAGTTCAAGGATGGCCAGATTACGCCTTTCCCTGTCCTGCGTTATATGGAAGCTAAAGACATTACTGCCTTTCATCATACCTCCCTTCTCTTCGTTTTCGTAACGCAAATATCTTTAATAAATATCGTCGCCATGGAACTATTCCCGGCAGTAAGACTGCCGAACTCAAAGCGTATCGTAACAATATTTTTAAGATCCACGGCGTTCTTCAAGGGTTTAAGATTTATCGTATGCGCCTGCCACTCTTTAGATAATTTCGATGTTATGTTTTTCGGGATCCTGTAAGAGCGGTTGTCGGAATCGACTATCGATATCGCGACATATTCTTCACCCGTCTCGCCCCTGGCGGTATACCTGATGTCGAGTTTCGTAAGATCTACCGGTTCCTTCAGAGTTATCTCATAGTTTGCCCATCCGTTACCTCTGGCATTACACAGTATTATCTCGTCTTTGTCGATCTTACTGAATGTCCGGGCATCGCCCCTAAAACCGGCATCTTCTACCAGATATTTATTTACCTCCGAGCCTTTTATCAGGTACAGCCCTTTCTCGCGTAAGCTTCCGAATTTATCGGGCGTGCCTGTATTAAAAGAAGGTATCTCGCCTAATATTTTTATCTTCACATCGATATTGCTTTTGAATAAGAACATTACGACGGCTAAAAATAATGTTACAGCCGCGATGGCCCATGGGAAAACGGGAACACGTTTTTCCTTCCTGTGCTTGGTCTTGTCGGAAACCTTAAGATATATCTTGGCTATCTCTTCCTGCGCGGAAGATCGCACCCTTTCCTTTTTGAAAGGGTTGTTCAGAGTATTCATGATCTTGCTCATATCACCCCTTTATACCCGTAAGTTTAATACCCTCTATAAAGAAACGCTGGTTGAATAAAAATATTATGATTATCGGTACCATCGTTACCAAGGAGCCGGCCATGAGGAGCCCCCAATCCGGTTGCGCGTATTGATACAGCTCCTGGAAATAAGCCAGGCCTATCGGTAAAGTCTTCTTCTCTATGGAGTTCGTAACCAAAAGAGGCCACATGAAGCTCACCCAGTTGCCGAGCGAGACGAGTATTGTGAGTGTGGCCAGCGCCGTATTGGAAAGCGGAAGTATCACCCTCCAGAATATGCCCCACAGACTGCACCCGTCTATCTTTGCCGCGTCCTCGAGGTCGCGCGGCAAGGTCATGAAAAATTGCCGCAAAAGAAATGTCCCGTAAGCCGTAAAGATCGACGGTATTATGAGCGCTTTATACGTATCGATCCAGCCGAACCAGCGCATGAGCGCGAAAACCGGTATCATCGTAACCGAGCCGGGTATCATCATCGTCGCCAGGTACGCGAAAAATATCTTGTCGCGCCCCGGGAATTTCAGCCGGGCGAAAGCGTACGCCGCCAGGGCGCTGGTGGCGACCTGGCCGAAAGTAACGGCGACGCAGACGAATATGCTGTTCAGGTAGAACCTGGCGAACGGCACAACCTTCCACACGTCGACATAGTTCTTCCAATAGATCGGGTCCGGTATCCATTTTATATCTTTAAGATCGAATATAAAAACTGAATTGTAAGATTTGAGTGATGTGGAGATCATCCATAAAAACGGCAGTATCATGGTTATGCCGCCTAATATAAGAAAAATATACATCAAGGTCGTTCTGGCGGCCTTATTCTTTTTAATAATGGGAGTATTGGACAAGCTTCCCTCCGAATCGCCAGTTAAAAATAGTAACCAGGAACACTATCATGAAGACGAACCACGCGATACACGCCGCGTATCCTACGTGCTGCCAGCTGTACAGGTGGTTATATATGAGATATTCGAGCGTCATCGTCGAGCGATCCGGCCCGCCGCCGGTCATTATGTACGCCTGCATAAAACCGCCCTGAAAGCCGCCTATCACCGCCATGACCGTTATGAAAAACGTAGTTGGGCTTATCATCGGCCAGGTTATCGACCAGAACTTTTCCCACGAGCCCGCCCCGTCTATCTCGGCGGCTTCGTACAGCTCCCTCGGCACGCCCTGCAGGGCGGCAAGGAATAATATCATGTTGTATCCGCCCATCATTATCCATAATCCCATCATCATGAGCGACGGCTTTGCCCACTCTACAGACGTAAGCCATGGTATGCCGTGGGCATGTATGCTCAGAAAATTGGCGCATTTTATGATAATGCTGTTTAAAAGACCGAAGTCGCTGTTATATATCCAGGCCCACAAAAGGCATATCGCCACGCCGTTCGTTATTGTAGGTAAAAAGTATATCGTCTTGAAAAGGTTTATGCCTCGTATCCTGTGATTTACTACAAGCGCAAGCACAAGCGACGCCATTATCTCTACCGGGATTATCAGCATAAGATACAGCGTGTTCCCGAGACATTTCCAGAATAACGGGTCGTTAGCGACAAAACCGGCCGCTTCCTTGTGAAAACCCACGAGATTGATAAAATTGGCCAGGCCGACCATCTTCGGAGGGGAGAGCATATCCCAGTTTACAAAGCTTAAAACGAGAGATAGTATGACAGGAACGAGGGTAAATACCGCAAAGCCTATAAAATTAGGCAGGACAAATAGATATCCGGCAACCGCTTCTTTATCAGAACTTTTTAATTTAATCAATTAAGTAGCCCCAATTATGCCTTTATTTAACGCTATTGGCAATATAATATAACATTTATTATCTTAAAAGTAAATTATTAATCGAAAAGATTTTCTACTTTTAACAACTCTTCGGCATTTTTGGCGATGGGGTCGTTGTGGAAGCGCTTGCGGATGGCGCCTTTATTGAGGTAGTTATTGATGGCTATGAAAGACATGGCCTGATCGAGGCACATATATTTTACCGCGACCTTGCCTGTTTTTACATCTATAGCGTCATAAAAACCGTATTCACCGTAAGCGTTATATTTTTGCAGAATCGTGCGCAGATTTTTAACGCACTCCTTAGGAATGAATTCGAGCGCCAGGAACGTAGCGTGCGGAGTTACCACGCCCGCTTTATACCCTTTCATTCCAAGCGGCTTTGCCCCATATTCCGAATAGCCTCCTTCCGGCACGCACGAAGGCGACATGCCGAAGACGGGGTATTCGAGCTTCTCTAACGCATAGCGCGCCTGGATCACGGCGTGCCTCTCGTCGTTTAAACCAAGCCCCTTGGGCGCAAGCCTGCGTTCATCTATTATCAGCGTCGGCATAAGAGCTTCGAACATGCTTCCGCCCCAACTCGGAACGAACTTAAGATCGCCATAGGTGTAGTAACCGCCCATGACTTTGCATCCGAGATACGTCTTCTCTCGCCTATCTTTGGGCGTCTCGGTCTGCCAGAACCATGTTTCAGGAAAAGTCCTCATAAGGGAGAACCAATGCTCCTTTGGGACATCGCCTTTACCTATGGCGATGTAACTGATCGCCCGCGGCTCCGTGTAGAACGCGCCGTAGCGGTATTCCGAATAGTAATCTATGTTGGTGTAAAAGCCGTGATACATCTGACGCTCGACCGGATCGTAAAAGAAAGAGAAATTCATGGAATCGATCAGGTTCTGGCAGGTCGACCCGAGTTCTTTAGGAAAAGCGTTTTTCGCCACGATAAGGCCGGCCGCGAGCCAGCCGCTGTCTACGAACGATACAAAATTGGATGTGCGCTGGAATATAGTTATATCGTAATAATTATAGGGGAAATTTTTGAACTTTTCGAGTTTTTCGATGGAGGTAAGTGTCAAACTAAGCCGCTTTACCGCTTCTTCTTTCGTAATAAACCCGAGGTCGCTTGCGGAAACAACGCACATGAGATAGACGCCGACATTCGTTATATTGGTATAGTCACCTATCCTGGTATCTTTGGATATAACGGCATTTTCGGTAAATTCTATATTGTCGAGAGGCAAGCCGTATTCTTTATCCACGCAGGCGTCGAAATACTTCCATGTATCTTTAGCTATCTCTTTTAAGAACGCCCTGTCGTCTTTCGGAAATTCTTTTTTGACAAATACTTTGGAGGGAAAACCGCCCAGGCGGGCTATGAGGAACTTCGCAAAATCTTCTGTGGATATGCCTTCAGCCGTCTTTTTCTTTTTATGCTCGACGGGATCATTTACGCCGGGGCCCGGGTTGCCGGTACGGACGAAGGCGAAGTCGTCGAAGTATAACACTCCTTCCGGAGAATCGACGCGCCTCTTCTCAAAAGTTATAACCATCTCCCTTATGTCGCGCCAATCCGTTATGCCGTTCATCACATTCAGGGGAATGGATATCTTCTGCCAGCGCCCGGTAACGCCTTTTACCACAAAACTACCGGTTATCGTCTGCTCGTAACCGTCGGGACTCTTCTCGAACTTATGAAACTCTATTTTGAAGACCGAAGGGAAGAGTTTCTTCTCGTCCCCCTTCACCCAGAATTCAAAATGGTCGTAGCGCGACGCGTCAAAATCGCGGAGTTGCGTCCAGAAGCCGTTGACAGCGTCGCCAGTGGAATCGACGCTATATTCGAGTTTCAGAGAAGAACCTGAATCGCCGCACCTTGTAACGCCTTCGAGAGAGGCGACCGCCCACTGCGTCTTATCCTCGGGGTTCTTCTCCCAGGTGCCGGATTCGCCGTTAAGATTATTTACCAGAGAGTCCCTATTAAAATCGGCTATCACCACCGAGGCCGGGGTCTTCGCGTCGTTGCGGGATTTAGCTGACGACTCCTGCGCAACACCGAACCTCATTACGAAAGCCGATAGTAACAGCAAAAGTACCGCTGTTATGCCAAGCTTCTTCATCGCTATCCTTGCGTGATGAACTTTAACGGGCTCTTCTTTACATCTCTGCGAACACTGGTAATTTTCAAATCACCTCTGGGCTCGCCCAAATCCGCGGGAAGAATGATTTCATTCTTGGATAAGGACGCGCCAACCACACCTTCCATCGCCTGGCGCAGCATCCAGCCCGCGGCACCTGTATAACCGTGCCATATCATGCGTCCCGGGTCAAACTTCGTCAGGATATCCGCCGACTGCTTGTTCGGCTGTCCGCCGTATAGCTCGGCTTCATTTGTATGCGATATGGCCGAGACCTTAAGCCACAGCCTGTAGGCGGTCTTGCGATACTCGCCGGCCTTCGCTTTTTCTCCGCGTTTATCAAACTCCTCAGCCAGTATCCTGGCGGCCCTAACGAGCCACTGGACGCCGTGGCAATACATACCATTCTCGCGGACGCCTTCGGGATATTTACTCGACCTGCCGAGATACGGCTTGGTGTCTTCGCGAAGCGCGGGCCATCCGAGCAATATCGCGTTATCCTTCTCGAGTATTTCGAGGGCTGTATTGAATATGGCCAATCCCCGCTCGAAATTAATACCGCTCATCGCCGCCCATGATGCCGTCAGCGCATCTATCTCCCAAACGCCACTGCCTTTAACGCCTATCTCGGTACCGTCATCGTGGATCGCCCTGAGATACCGGTCGCCCCTCCATGTCTTCTCGATGGACTCTTTCAAATCTTCCATCCTTTTGGCGTAATATCCGGCGCAGGCTTTACCTTCTTTTGTTTCGATAATACCGACCATCTCTTTCAATATATAATAAAGGAAGAAAGCGAGCCAAACGCTTTCGCCCCTGCCCTCAGAGCCTATTTCATCAAGGCCGTCGTTCCAGTCGCCCGTCTGTATAAGCGGCAGGCCGTTCTTTCCCGTCCTGTCCTTTAATATCAGGTCGAGCGAACGCATGCAGTGTTTATACACGGAATCAGAACGCGTCGTCCTGTGATATAAATGCCCCCATCCCTGTTTATTCTTAGGAAGTTTGGCAAACGGGAACTGCGAAACGACATACGACGCCATCTCGTCCAGGATCGTCTTATCCCCCGTGCACCTTATGTATTCGACAACGCCCCATACCAGCCACAACGGATTGTCGGAGGCGTGAGACCTGCATGAAAATGCCGTCCTGCCGTCTGTTAAAGTAAAGAACCAGTGGAAGACGTCGCCTTCTATGAATTGTTGCGATGCGTGCAGAAGTATCTGTTTGCGCGATAACGCCGGGTCTACCCATATCAGGTTGACCGTATCCTGTAACTGGTCGCGGTAACCGTATGCGCCGCTCGTCTGGTAGAAACCGCGCCTGGCCCAGATACGTTCGGCCAACGCCTGATACTTAAGCCAGTTCTGGTAGCGGTCGAACTCCGGCTTATTCGTCTTTACCTCGAGGGTCGACATGAACTGATTCCACCAATTCCTGGTCGCCTCGAGAGATTTTTTAGCCGCCTCGACGTCTTTGTATTTAAGGACCAGCCGCTCGCCCTCTTTACGGTCGTCGGATTGGCCCATTACAACCGCTATCGTGGTTTGGCCGCCGGCGGGAACATCGATGGTTCCCATGAATGCCGCCACCTGCGAAGAATCGGTCACCTGCGTTTTATCGGACGAGCCCTTCTCGACCATGAACGGATGTACTACATCTCCGCCCGAGCCGAAGAACCTGCCGCGCAGAGTTTCTACGACATCCGCTTTTAGCGAGCTCGATACGAAAGCCCAGCCTGAACGGAATATATTGCGCGGATTACTGAAGTACAGCGCATCGGTTTTTTTGTCGCGGCGCAGGACGAGCGGGCCCGCTCTCTCCGGCTGGAAACCCAGCACCATCTGGAAATAGGACGCCAGGCGCATCTTACGATCGTGCGATGAAGAGTTCTTTACCGTAAGCAGATAAATGCCTGCCGGTTCCGACGGCGGCACAAAGACCGAAAGTTCCGTCGAAATATCGCCTTTTTGCATGTGGAAAACAGCCGTACCGTCAACACTGAATACGGATTCCGTCTTCGCGGATTTGTCGCAAAGCGGCTGATATGTCGGCGAATACCATTCATTCGATTCCGGCTCGTAAAGGTACATCGCCTCCGTCGGTATCTCTTTTGTTACTATATCCGGCCAATCCGGCGTAAGACGGTTCTGTTGTGAGTTGCCGTTGCATGAGGTATGCAGACCGCGGTTCGTCACCATGATGGAATGCAGAGCGTTGGATACAGCATGGTCTATCGGACGCGGAGTGAACGGTGTATGCACTATAAGTGAATTGCCGTCCTTGGAGAATGTAGAATAAGGCTGAGGCGTACCACTGGGTATCTCTCCGTGGCCTATCAAAAGCCCGCCCTTCTTTTCCTCGGACACATACTGCTTTCCGGAGTTGACACGGGGATTTAAGTGTTTAGCGATCAGATCGAGCGCCGTCTGCCTGTTCCTGGCAAACCCTACCATGAAGCGCACGTTAGAGGAACCGTTGGCCGCGACTTTTACGTTCACGGCGAGCGACCCTATCGGATCGAATGTCGGATGCGGGCTCGTATCACGCGCGGTGGGAAATTTTAGTGTCTCCATTATCCGTGGCGTCCAGATACTGCGCGCGCGGCCGATAAAATCTACACGGGATGCCAGAAATCCTTCGGGAGCTACATCGCAGGCCAATATACCCATATTCTTGGCGCTCTTCTGCCAGGCGAGTATCGCGTTCGCTTCGGAGGCGTATTCCATCTCCGGATAGAGCCGGGCATACTGCGTATGGAACCTGTCGTGTATGCCTCCGACGAGAACCCATTCCAAATAAGGTACAACTTTAAGTTCGCGGGTTTTACCGGTCATGTTCTCTACGGTAACTTCCCACATCTCGACGGTGCTGTCCTTATCCGGCAGGGATATCTTTATCGATGTTTTAACACCATTGTTAATATTTATCACTTTAAACGCGTCGCCGTCTTTTTCTATCTGTGAGGCCGCAAACCTGCCCGTCGGGAAATTACCGACGACAGGCCAGTAACGTGATGCGCTCGAGGTGTCTTGCGCGGGATCGACTACATATAGTATCTTGCCGCATGGATCCATCGGATCGTAGGAGCGCCTGCTGACGTCGCATTCTTTATGTATGCCTTCGCTGAAACCTTCTCCGTTCTTTCTAAGCACGACCCTGTATTCCCTGTTGGAAAGCTCAAAGCTCTCGAGGCTCGCGGATCGGCGCTTCCGGTGAAACGCGCGAAGAGCGAAAGAAAGCGCTGTAAAAATTATTATCGCGGCGGCTATAACGAGCAGTAGCTGAGGAAGCGGCAGAGATTGTATCGTAGCGACCATCCCCTTTTTGCCTGCGGCGGCGTTCTGCATGGCAAGCGACGAGTTCCACACCTGGTCCCACTCGGCGCCGCGCGGCATATAAAACGGTATTAGAAGAGGCGCCCATGTAGCAAAACGCTTAACGGCGTCGGGGATATAACGCTGAGCCGCGGCCGGGCCTATGAAGCGAGCCAGTTTTTCATCCAGCCTGTCGAGACCCAGGAAGCTCAAGTTAACAAGCGTCGCCACGCGAAGACCCATATGATCCATCCAAATAATTATCCGGAAAAGATCGATGGCAATTATATACGTGAATAACTGCAGGCTCCAGGTACGGAAAGCGTCTGGCGTCATCGTAAGGCTCTGAAAGGTCGCTACCACCGTACGTATCGCGCCGTCCTGGTTATACCATGTCGGGTCCGGCATCATGCGAAGGCCCGTAAATATTATAGGCGACATCCAGAGGCCCCACCTCAACACATATATCATGTGCTCGACGAGCTGGGCAAAGCCGGCCTTAGAAAAGAAAAACTTTATCGGGGTCTTGTCCTTCTCGAAATAGGCCTGCATAAATACTTTGTTTATCGCGAAAAGCCAGGCCGCGATAGACCAATTTATGACACCGGCCAGCGACTCTGTATAAAGAAGCTTCACGCCTCCGGTATACGTACCGAGATCGATGCGGCCCCATTTATTGACAAGCGGATAAGTAATGTATTCCACCGCCGAGAAACCGGAACTCACATATAGCTTGAGTTTTTCTACTACCACCGGCACCTGCAAAGCGTCCATATAGAACGCCGCGGCGCTACCCATAAATATGCCGCAGAGCGAATCGACAAAATACAGTTTCCATGTATGCACCCTGCCGCGGCCCTGTAAAGCGTATACCACATCCCGCAGAAAACTCACTCCGCCGGAGGCAAGGAGGCCTATTACGAAACCGAAGAGCACTCTTTCGCCCATCGGACGAGTAATCATACCGTTACTCACGCCGTAAGCAAAACCGAACCCTACTATGGCTCCTCGTGCATATAACGAAAAATCGCGATAACTATAACGCACCCTTTCAAAGAAGGGCAGGCTTCCATCGAATGATTCGATGATGGTTTTGATAAACGGGAAAATAAGCGCGCCGACAAGTATACCTATGACCGCGGGCGCTAAAGCGATGAGCTTCTGGGCCGCGGACGAACCTATGAGCATATTCGCTACGAAAAGGATGGCCATGACTATCGCGCTGAACGCCATACCTTTCTTCATGCCGGCATTGACGTGCTTCAATACCGTTCCCGAAGACGGCGCTATAAGTTTACCGCTGTCGAGAAGCATACCCGTTATAAGATAGACCTCCGCCCAGAGGCCGCCAAACGACAACATGCTGGCGAAGATGCAGGCGATTGCCCGTAAAAAGGGTGGGAACGATGCCACAAGCATCGTAGACCCCATGTCCGCGATGATCGGAGCGGCTACTACGCCGACAGATACAAAGAATACCGAAAGATGCGCCTTCATCGTCTTGAGCGGCTGGTCTCTCAGGGCCAGGCCTATACCGTTGGCAACGATCTCATTGAACACGAATAGAACAACAAGGCGGCCTATATTCTGAAGTATGACCGACCAGTAAACCCACATTCCAAAGGTAACCGTGTTGCCTATCGACTCAACCATACCCGGGCTTTCCACCAGGAGAAGCCAGTTAAATATATACGGCGTCCCGGCGATAAGCGCAACCGTGATGGGCCTCAAATGCTTGCCCGACGAGGCGAGCGAACGCGCGTTCGCGGTGTGATATATAACGAAGGTTACCGCGGCGATGAGATTATTGAACATTAAAAGTTGCACGAAAGACGACGGCGGCTGAAGTATCTCCGCCCTGCTCGAAGCGGCGGCAAGAAATCCCGACACTATCGCGTTCTGAAATACCTCGGACGGCGTAAGGTGTTTTCCGGTAAGAGCGTACTTCAATATTCCGGCTATAACCACACCCATCAGCGCCACAAGGATAAAATTGATGCCGAACCCGGCATCCAGTGAACTCATCGTTCCCATGGAAAGTATGCTCATACCTGCGCCCAGGATCAACACAGTCGTAACGGCATACAAAAGATCGCGTTTAATGCCGGCGGCCGGGATTTTCCGGCCGGCATTTTTACCGGCAAAAGCCCTACCGATCAGTAGAGCCACAAAAGCCAAAAGAAATCCGAGGACAAGAACTATCGCGGCTTTTATAGCGGCAAGATATTTTTGTAAAAACGTCATCCTGAAGAAATCGAGATCGAAATATAATATGCCCTCGAGCTTCTTGCCGGCATCCAGCGGACTTATAACAAAGACTACCTCTTTAAGCTTGCCTATCTTATTCCAATCGACCGACTCGCGGACATGGCTCCAGCCGTATTTTATAACGAGCGGAACGGTCTGCACACCCGTTTCGCCTTTAATCTCCAGTTTTACCGAAACCTGTTTTACCTGTTCCTCGGTTGGCACCCTTACGCCTATCCTGACAGCGTCTACCGCTTTGGCACCCAGTTTCGAAGGAAAACTCTTGGTCCACACGCCAGCGATCGCCCCGTTAAATATGGTGTAATCGAATTTCAAGACGTTTTTATTTAAGGATATCTCACGCTCCGGCACAACATCGCCCATGGCCGGGCCCATATTGAACATGCCCTTTTCGCCGGCCTCGAGGATGCTGAATCCGGTGGGGTCTGTCACCACGGATACGCGTTTCTCATCGGCGGATGCGCAGGAGATCATAGTAAAGGAAAGGATTGCGAAGATTAACGCAAAAATACGGTTGAACGATTTACTCATGAGAACAACTCCTTAGTTTAATTTCCGCTCTTTACTTCTTCTGTTACATTCACTATCATGCTCAATTCTTTGACAGGGTCTTTCCTGATGCCTTTGTCCGGCTCGCGGACTAAGCCCAGATCGTCGGCAGTTATCGATATCCTATACCGGCCCGGCTCCTGCGGCGCCTGCCATGCCTTGTCCCTGGTCTGCCTCTCATCGATAAACTTACCGCCTTCGGAGGTCCATTGCAGACTCAAAAGATCCTTTTCGCTCTCATCTTTAATCTTCTTGGGCAGGCGGCTCACATCTTCTTTGTCCTGCAGATATTCCGCGAACCTGTCTTCATCCGCCAATGTCGGCAGTGTAAATTTTATCTTCGCGCCGGGCTTCACCGTAACGACCGGCGTGCCATTTTCCGTATATGTTATTTCGAGTTTCTTATCTTCGCCCTTTGCGCCGCCCTTCAACCATTCATTGGCATCACCCGCTTCTACCGGCACTATCTCCACGGTAGCCGGTTTCAGCGGTTCCCACATCCTATATTTATCTTTCGCTCCGAATGTATAGGAAGGATTCGAACCCTTCTTTATCTCTTTTATGTCTGTAATAATAATATCGGCGGTATAAGCATAAACACTGTTTATGTCTATCTTCTTCATGTCCTCGAGCGCTTTATCGTATTCCTTGTCGGCATAATGGGTAAGGCCTATGAAAACGTACGCGAGATCGCCTGTATTTTTCCTGTAATAATTCTTCACAAGTCTCTCAAGGCCGGGGAGAGATTCCTCTTTTGGAAATTCGCAGAAGTATATCCGGCAGAGTGTCTCAAACGCGCGGTCGAACCATACGGAATTCTGATAGGTGCCAAGAAACTCCTCCAGACTGTTTACGGCGTTCTTGTAATCTTTCTCGTTGTAATAACATAAAGCGGTCTTATATTTACAATAATCCATAACCTTGGAGTCCGGATAATCCGCGGCATAGGCTTCATAATATTTTCTCGCTTCACGATACCTGTTGCCCCCGAAATATTTTTCCGCTATCTCCATCGCCTTGGCGCCCATAACATCTTTATTAAAATAAGGGGCTCCGGCCTTCATATATATGTCGTATATCTCGGATGCGGCCCTGGTATTACCGCGGGCAAAATTCTTGTCGGCATCCTTCCTTATGTCCTCGAGTATCTCCTGGGCCGTCTTCTGGTCGACCTTCGCGAGATACGCTATCTTCAGTTTGAGCGCATAGTCGCCGAGCCCTTTATTCACGAACTCGTCGGTCATTCTGTAGAGCTGTCTCTTGTTAAGCTCGCTATCGTTTGAGTATTTCGCTATCTTGTCCGACATGTCCGACAAAAACTCTTCCGCCATCTGCGGCTGGAACTCTTCTTTCGCGGCGAGAAATTTTAGGAGGTATATGTCGAGCATCAAATCCTTG
Source organism: Candidatus Omnitrophota bacterium (assembly GCA_028699255.1). Taxonomy (NCBI): domain Bacteria; kingdom Pseudomonadati; phylum Candidatus Omnitrophota; species Candidatus Omnitrophota bacterium. The sequence goes on from JAQVUX010000008.1 coordinate 78,078, forward strand.
GACTGCGCAGTAGCAAGCGCCTTCTCTATATAATCAGCGGCTTCATTACGATAGGTTTCGTTCAATGACATGTAGCGCCTGCCGGACTCGATATCATTCCTGCGCGAAAGGAACGCGAGCTCGTCTATCCTGGCCTTTGCGATAACATAATACAGCGAGGCCATATATTTAAAATTCGATTTCGTCTCGGCCATGCTCCGGACGTTTTCGGCAAATCTCTGGAAATCGTCGGCGCGGGCGCATTTAGCCATAGCCTCTTCGGCGGCTTTTATCACAGCCGCGTCGGAATCGGCGTGGGACATCCGCGCAAGTTCTTCGTCAAATTTTGCCGGTGGAATCTGCTCCTGGCCGGAGGTGTCCTGAGATGCGTTATCGGCGGCGTGCGTAAAAGACAGCGGCGTTAAAAAAGCGCAGCTTATGGCAACCAATACGAATATTATCTTTCTCATTTTTGCGCCCCTTCTTGTTTTTACTTCTTACCTTTTACTTTCGTAAAGCCCGCCCTCTGCAGGGCGCGTTTTATATCGGCATTCTTCATAAAATTTTTCCATATAAAACCCGAACGGAAATTCTCGACCGGCAAAAGCATCATCGCTTCCCCTATGCCATAGTAGGTGGACGCGTACCAATCACGCGCCGGGTTAAACGAATCCTTAAGACCATATTGGCCCCAGAGCTTCGGATAGTTCACGTACATGTGCTTGAGCGCCGCCATCGAAAGATACGGCGTGAATACCATAGATCCTGCCGGGGCCGTCGGAGACAGCGTATTGTCGTTCTCCGGCTCTCCGTTACCGGTCGGAGGAACTCCGAAATGCATCGTATAGCCCTCAGGCCTCGACATCGAGGTTATCCCCCAGTTGTTCTGGCCGAACCCTTTATATTTTTCCGCGTTGTCTATGCAGAACTGCCTGTTGGCGAGGGTGGCGTTAGTAGAATTTTCGAACCAGTTTATCCCCTGCCTGTCCGCGATATCCTGAAAATTAAACCATATGTTAGCGTACTGGTATGAGAATAGGCTCCCGTGCCAGCTGTATATAAAACTCTTCCCGTCTTTGTAGGCATCTTTATTTCTTGCCCAGGCGTAAAACACATCAGGTGGCGCCGGATAAGTAGGAGAGCCTATGGCAAGAAGAGTTATCAATACGACTTCATCCGTATAGTAGTCCCAGTAAGAACTTAAAAATCCACGCTCCGGAGACCATCCCATGGAATAACAATTATACCATCCGCCCTGGTCTGTGTTCAGGAACTTTTCCCACTCGACTCTCTTATATAATTCTTCGGCTTTAGTTTTTATCTCCTGGCCGAAATATTCACCGGCCGTAATGGCGCCCGCCACAAGTATAGCCGTATCGACCGTCGATATCTCACTCTTGCCGGCGCGCTTACCATTGTGGGGATTCAGGAAATGGTAGAAAAATCCGTATTTACCTTCCGCGAGCGGCTCGGCATCTTTAGACTTCGGCAGGAATGTATCGAGTGTCTTCGATATCCGCCCCTTCGCTTCCTTTTTATCTATCCAGCCGCGCTCGGCTCCGACGCACAGGGCGGCCAGGCCAAAACCTGTCGATGCGATGGACGCGTCCCCTCCGCCGGAAGTATCGGCGAAAAGTCCCGTCACAGGATTCTGGTGTTCATTAAAAAACTCAAAAGCTTTCCGCTCGACCAGATCTAAAAACTCATCGTCTGTAATAGGCTCAACGCCGCAATCTATCAGGACACCGGTGACTTTCTCAGTGCCATTGATATCGGTGGCAACCGCCCGGACCTGATAATTGTAAAGCTGTCTTGCGTTATCGAGCGTCCACTCTACCTTATATATCTTTTTGCTGACATCGTAATCATACCCTATCGTCTTCCAATTCGTGCCCTTATCTACGCTGTATTCAAATCTTACACTCTCTATGAGGGGATTGTCTTTAGAGGTCTCGGCCTTTATCGCAAGTACGCTCAAACCTTTCAGGGCGAAACATTGTTTGGCGGCGGAACCGTTTACCGTAAAAGAAGCCGCTATCGGAGAGTTTATCTCGTTGCCCGGATGAACATCGAATATTTCCGGCGGCTTGGAACCGAATATTATGTCGTCTATGTAAACTGTACCTTCCTTATTACCGGATTTATTCTCAAATACAAAAACAAGCTCGATTATCTTCGACCAGTCGGTAATCTTCGAAAAATATTTTAAAGGTATCGTAAGCTTCTGCCATTCCTTAGATATCTTGCCGGATCTTAAAAATGCGTTCGCGTATACGAAACTCGTTATATCCTTATCGAACATGAAGAGCCCGTTACCATCGGCATCCTGATGAAGCTCTATCTTCATATCGCCCTCTTCCTGGGCGCCTTTTATCCATAGCGAAATGTAATTATATCCGCGCAGATCGAGCGGCGCGGTCGCATCCTTTTTATCAGGGAGCTGTTTGCCCAGCTTCATCCAGTAAAAAGCGTATTCGCCGAGGTTCCGGACATCGAAATCGAGCCGGACGGAATAACCGTTGTCTCCGTGCGTGAATCCTTCGTCAGGGATGGCTGTGGGATACATTGTGCCGGGCTTTGTGTCTTTACCGCCGGAGATGCCGCCCAGGGAATTGGTAAGAGTTCCGTCGTTGTAATTCATAAGCACGATCGGCGCGACCGCTTTAGCGGCGCCGGACGTGGAAGTGTCTTGTGCCGAATATAATGGTGATATATTTAATATAAGCCCGATGATGGCGGAAAGAAAAGATATGAATGCTATTTTTTGTTTTATTGGATAGGCCATAGTTACCTATTTTTTCATCGTTGCGAGTGAAGCAATCTCTTTTTTTCAAAGAGACTGCCTCACTTCGCCCGCAACGAAAACTATTTTTGTGCAGTTACTATTTGTTCTTTGTAAATCTGATATCGTCGATGTAGATTACGCCCTTCTTGTTGGACGCGATCCTGTCTTCAAATACGATAACAAACTCGGTCAGGTTAGAGAAATCGGTAAGCCCTTTGAAATCCTTCAAAGGAACCACGATATCCTGCCACTGATCGGATATGTTTGTAACGTAATAACGGCCAACCTGCTTGCTCGCGTTCTTCAGCTCAAGCTTGAAAACCGTAGTATAACCGGCTTTCGCATCGCCCTTTACTCTTAACGCTACATTGTCATACTTTGAAGCATCCAGGTTCTGAAGGAACATCCAGAATCCGTTGTACGCCGGGTTCTTTGACTCGACGCTGTACTCAAGTTTCATAGCGAAACCTTTGGTGCCGTACCTGTTGACGCTGTCAAAAGACTCCGTGCATCCCTGCGAAAAATCTGTGGGATCCTTGCTCCACGCGCCAAAATCACCACCGATATTATTCGGCTTCTCTCCGGCATCGAAATCGGATACCATAAGCTCACCGGCCGCGCTGGCTACCGGCTTTTCGGCGGCAAACGCCTGCGGCAACACTACCGCGCACGCCATGGCTATAACTGCAAATACATAAGCCATTTTTTTCATCATAACTTCCCCCTTTCAAATTTACGAAGCTTCCTAAAGCTTCATGCCCTAAGTATATCTTAATAGCCATTAAATACCTATTAGAGCAGTATTAAAATATTTTAATGTTAGGAAAAAAAGACAGGTCATAACGGCAGGATTATTACGAAGGATGTTCCTTTTCCTGGAATGCTATCTATGTCTATGCGGCCTTTATGCGCATCGACGATCGATTTGACTATGCTAAGGCCGAGGCCGAAGCCGTGGACGCCCCTCGCGCTATGCACACGGTAAAACCTGTCGAATATGTGCTCGATATCGCCTTTAGGTATCCCGACACCGGTATCTTTGACTATAACTTTTACGTTTTTATCGCCCCCCTCCACCCTAACCCCGACCGATCCCCCTTGAGGCGTATATTTAACTGCGTTATCTATTATATTAAGGAAGAGCTGTTTCAACTGTTTCTCGTCTCCTGTAACAGCGGCCCCCTCTATTCCACCGAAACTTACATCAACTTTTTTCAGATCGGAGAGCTTCCTGATACTATTTATAACGCTTTTAAGCAGTAGCCCCACATCCACCCGTGTCCTCTCCGGCATTATCTTTTTCGACTCGAAACTCGCCAGCATCAGAAGGTTCTCCACAAGCCGAGTCATCTTGTCGACTTCCTCAAGACTGGATCTGAGTACAGTTTCATATTCGTCGGGAGCGCGCATCTTTTTCAGGACAACCTCGAACTCTCCTTTTAATATGGTAAGCGGCGTCTTGAGCTCGTGTGATAAGTCCTCGAACAGATGCCTCTGCGACGTAAAAGTAGCGTCGAGACGAGCCAACATATCATTGAATGTTTCGGCAAGCTTCTGTATCTCATCCTTGGTGTCCGGAATGGCGAGCTTCATCTTCATGTTCTCGGCCGTTATATCGTGGATAGTGCGAATCATGCTGTCGACCGGCCGCAACGTCATGGTCGCGAGGAACGCGCCCATGACCCCCGTAATCAATACAGTGATCGGAAAGAGTATGAATATGGTGACTTTAAGACTATAGAGCGCGTTATTTATGGGATCGAGGGGGCTTCCGACCTGAACTATGTATTCCACGCTTTCATTCTGTATCGCGGGCGCGATGAATACGCGGAAGAGTTGTACTTTTTTCGTGGGAAACGACGAGCGCAGGGTCTCGAACGTACTTCTGCCCTGCAGGGCCGCGTAAAGTGTCTGGTCGGACACGCTCGTTATGCCCTGGGTATTTTTCGACGATGCTACTATGTCGCCCTTCGCGTCGAATATCTGCACTATGATATTAAGCAGTTTCGGGTCTTTCGATTTTGCCTCGACCCAGCGATGCGCGATGGTGGGAAAATCGACATATTCTCCGTCGGTCTCGGCGTTAGCGCCATAACGCATCGTCCCGAGCCTCTCGGTGGACCAATAGGTGCTGATGGCCGATACTATGCCTTCCGCTCTCGACCTTAAGAGGGTATCCATGTTTTCGCAAAGGGACTTGCTCACCTGATGATATAGTATGGCGCTGAATACGGAGAGTGTCATGGCCAGTATGGCCATGTAGATGATCGTTATCTTAAAGCGGATGGATTTATGGAACATGAGCCTTATTCCTTCAGTATATACCCTCTGCCTCTTACAGTGTGGATCAATTTCTTTTTGGCGCCGGAATCTACCTTATTTCGCAGATAGTTTATGTACACATCTATTACGTTCGTGAACGTATCGAAATCTATGTCCCAGACATGCTCCGATATCATGGTGCGCGTAACGACCTTGCCGGCGTTGCGCATAAGATATTCCAGGAGAGCGTATTCCTTCGATGTCAGCTCTATTTCTTTACCCGAGCGCGTAACCTTGTGAGTATGAAGATCAAACAGGAGATCGGCCACGTGCAATTTCGTCTCCTCCTGCACTTCGCTCTTCTTCCGCAATATCGCCCGTATCCTCGCCAGAAGCTCCTCGAAAGCAAACGGTTTAGTCAGATAATCATCCGCCCCGGCGTCAAGACCGGTTACCTTGTCCTTGACGGCATCCTTGGCGGTGAGCATTATAATGGGTGAGGGTATCTTCTCTTCTCTCAACACTTTACACACCTGAATACCATCGAGCTTCGGCAGGAGCAGATCGAGAAGAATGAGATCGTAATTATTCGTTTTGGCGAGAAAAAGACCGTTTTCGCCGTCGCCGGCGGTATCGACAGCATACCCCTCTTCCTTAAGTCCGCGCTTAATGAAGTCGGCTATCTTCTTCTCGTCTTCGATGACCAATATGCGCATATTGCCTCTTGGTGACCCTTAACCCATTACCACTTTTTAGACCAAATCAACCGCGTAGGTTGAAGCACATGGACTAAGTCAACCGCGTAGGTTGAAGCACATTTACCACCTGTAACCTACGCGGTTGACTTACTATGTGATTTACTATCCCATTACCACTTTTACTTGATGGGTCTTGCCGTCGCTTAAGTCTTTGATTATGTTCGAATCTATCTTTTTCCCGTCCAGATACGTTTGCCTTACGCCTTTGCAGACATGCCGGGGATTTTCCACTTCTATATTATACACCGATTTGCCGTATTTGCGTCTCATTTTAAACCCGCCCCACTTCGATGGTATGCATGGGTCTATCAGGAGCCCTTCATAGGTCGGCCTGACCCCGAGGATCCAGTTGGTCGCAACCCTGTACAGCCACCCGCCCGAGCCGGAATACCACGTCCATCCGCCGGCGCCGTAGTCGGCGGCCTGCGGGCCATTAGTGTTGCCGGGGGTAACATATGGCTCGCACTTATAAACATCCGGGGCCATGCCGCGTTTTACTGGGCAGAAACTCGAATAGAACTCGAACGCTTTGTCTCCCCGCCCGAGACAGCACTCGGCCATGATAGCCCAGCACGCCGCATGCGTATATACCGCGCCGTTTTCCCTTACACCCGGCGCATACCTGGTAATGTACCCTATATGCTCGTCGGGCACGGAAAATCCCGGCGCTATCAATAACGGGCCATAATCTTTCTGCAGATATTTCCAGACAGAGTCCATCGACTTTATCTTGCGCTCTTTCGTAGAAACATCATTAATAACTCCCCAGGTTTGCGTCATAAGATAAGTCTTACCCTCTTTACACTCCCGGCTTCCGACGAGCTTCCCGTCGTCCCTGGTCGCCGCGAAGTACCATTCGCCGTCCCAGCAGTATTTATTTACCGCGGCTTTCAGCTTCCGCGCGCGTGTCATGTAATATTTCGCGCGGGCGTTATCTTTTTTCCGTTCGGCAAGCGGAGTAAATTTCGTAAGTACACCGTAAAGGAACTGCGCCAGCCACACGCTCTCGCCCTTCCAATCGCCGCCTATAAGATTAAACCCGTCGTTCCAGTCGCCGTCGCCCATAAAGGGAAGGCCTCTTTCGCTGAATCTCGACAGGACTTTATCGATCGCCTTACAGCAATGCTGGTAGAGCGTGCCCGCCTTACCGTCGAGGTACGGCACTTTTGCGTCGAGGAACTTAAAATCCTTCGTCTCTTCTAAGTAACTGAATAGTATGTATGGCATCCACAGGAGGTTGTCGGTCATGTTGGTAAGGGCGCCTATCTTTGTCAGCTGGTGCCACCAGTGGTGAACCAAACCGTCGGTAAATTGATGGGCGGCGTGCATCAGTATCTGCTCTTTACACAACTCGCTCTTGAGCGGCAGGAATACCTGAGAATCCTGCAACTGATCCCTGAACCCGTATCCGCCGGAAAACTGATAGTACGCCGTCTTCGCCCATAATCGGCCCGCGATCGTCTGATATTTGAGCCACGTATTCGTCAGTATATCGAATGCCGCGTCCGGGGTTTCTACTTCGAGGGGACTTAATAGATCCGCCCAGAAATTCTTAGTGCGCTTAAACGCCTTGTCGGCCTCCGCAACGCTGTGATATTTTTTTATAAGCGCTTTGGCCTTCTTCTCGTCCTCCAGATGGCCGATGGTATAAATTACGACCTTCTCGGAACCAGGCTTTATATCTACATTGGTTTGCAGACACGCTATCGGATCGTACCAGGCTCCGGCGGTGTTTGTAAGCTTGTCCTTCTCCAGTCCTACCGGGTTTATTATGCTCCTGTACATGCCAAAAAAGCGCTCTTTATCTCCTTCATAAGAGGCGCATTTCCCGCTGATGGAGGCGAAACCTCCCAGAGGATATTCGGCCATGCCTGATGACACGTATTTCGGGACGAGATGTTTTTTCTTCTTTCCGAAAATAGCGCCCAGTTTTTTATCGAACCAGGTATCTATAAAAGTTTTTTGGAATTCGCGGTGTGTGTCGTCGGCATTACCGAGACACCATTCAAGGTAGGTATATAAACTTAAACGCCGGGCGCGGGAGCCTTCGTTCTTTATCGTTATTTTCCATATCTCGAGATTTTCACCGGGCGGGACAAATACTGTAGCGGAGGATTTTATATCGTTGATTTTCGATGTTATTACGGTATATCCGATACCGTTACGCACTTCATAAAAATCGAACTTGGGGCAGAGCGGTTTCCAGCCAAGCGACCAGACCTTTTTGGTATCCCGGTCTTTTACAAATACGTACCGGCCCATGTCGTCTTTGACCATGTCCTGGAGCCATCTGGTCATCCGCGCGAGGCTGGCATTCTTCCACCAGCTGTACCCCGAGCCTGTCTGCGACATAACAAGCCCGTATTCGCCGTTCGATAATATATTTATCCAGGGCCTCGGCGTATCCGGCCTTGTTATGACATATTCTTTACCGTCGTCGGTAAAATAGCCGTATTTGGTTTTGAATTTGGGCATGATGGGGGGCTTTACTTTGCTTTTAACAAACCGTTTACTTTGTTTATAAACGCCCCGACGGCTTCCTGCGCCGTCTTTTTGCCGTTAAATAAAAGGTCAATCTCCGGATTTATATACACCTCTTTTGCTTCGCGCCAAACAGAACTGAACGGTTCATATATAACGTACTTCATCGCCTCGTTAAGCATCTTCTTGTTCTTCGGAGGCGCGTCGCCCCCTATCCAGCTGGGCCCTTCGGCTATCGCCATCATGGCCGGCTGGGCAAGGCCTGTCTCCGCGAGCATAGTCTGGGCAGAAGAGCCGGTCATAGCCTTTATGACTTTGTACGCTTCCTTCGGATGCTTTGTCGTCTTCAATATGCAGTAGCCGGAACCGCCCGTGCCGAAACCTCTTTTTCCTTTGGGCCCTTTCGGGAACATCGCCACGTCCCACTCGAGGCCCTCGGCCTTGCGCAGGCTCGGCGTCTCCCATATCCCCGACGAGAACATCGCAAGACGTCCTGTCATGAACATGCCCTGAACGCCCATGGCAAGATTTGTCATCGTGGTGGAGGAAGGATGGACTTTGTATTTATTTATAAGGTCGGAATAGAACTGCAGGCCTTCCATCGATTCCCTGGAATCGAGCATACACTTAGCCGGTTTCCGGACATTATCTACGAGAGAACCGCCGAAAGAATATACGAAGTTTTGCCATGCCCACGCGTAGAAACCATACTGTATCACCCTGCCGTCCGGGTCGATCTTCGTAAGTTTTTTCGCTTTGGCGAGCATGTCGTCCATGTCCCAGTCGTCTTTGGGATATGGCACCCCGGCCTCATCGAAGAGCTTCTTGTTATAATAAACGCACGCGAAAGGCGCCGTATCCCTGGGGATCGCGTAAAGATTGCCGTCGACGTTAAAGCGGTTCATTATCTCGGGGTAGAATGATTTTGCGTTGAACTCGGGGTCGTCTTTAATAAATTCGTTGAGACTTAACAGGACGTCTTTGGATTGAAAAGTTACGAAGAGATCGACTTCCGTGCAGATAACATCCGGCGCGGCGTGCCCGGCTATCCTCGTCAACAGCTTATCGACGTAGCCGCGGTACGGGGTATGCTCGAGTTTGACTATTATCTCGGGGTGCACTGCCTGCCATTTCGCGACGATGCCTGTGAGGATATTGAGCTCGTCGGGCGCGCCCCAGAAAGCGACGTGCACTTCTACCGGCCTGGACGCGTCGGCGCCTTCACCGCCGCTTCGGGCACACCCTGCCGTAAAGAGCAAAACGACCAGCAATACCGTCCATATTTTAATTTTCATACGGATAATATGTGTCTGTTACATGAAGAAGTAAACTTTGAAATAGATGGAGGACATGTAATCTTCGATATTGTAATAATAGTTGCCCCTATAACCGACATCGACTCTGATAAGGCCCGGCGCGTAATATTCGAGGCCCGTCAGGATGCCGCAGTTATCGAAATCGCACATATTGGTACCGGCCGCGAAGTCAAAACCGCCCTGCGCCCACAGCTTGTCGTAGAAATTATACTGCGCACGTGTTTCATTGCCAACCCATCCTGCCATATCAAATATGGGATTTGAATCAACATATGTTGGCGCCTTATTATCGTATTCATCTCTGTACGCAAAATTGGCCCGGGTTGTGTTCGTGGCGCTGAGCTTCGGGGTAAAGTCATGGCCTATCCTGAATGAAAACTCATATTTGCTGAATCTGTTCAGGAACGGATAATAGTCGTCGCTCGAATAGCTTACTCTCGGAACAATAAGCGTCTTGAGATCCTTAGATTTTATCCTGAGCTCGCCCGCATACAGGTAATGGTCCGGATTATAGGTAAAATCGGACTTCGGCCGGCGCGATTTGAAATATTCAAACTGGCCGAATATCTCAAATCTCTCGGTAGGCGCGAGCGAAAAATACGCGAAATACGTGTGCCTTGTCTCGTAATAAGCGTTTGTTGAGCCGTCATTCTTGGCATTCATTGTGGAATATCTATAGCCAAAGTTCATAGTCTCGGTCCATTCACAGCCGGGTATGCGCTTGGCGTGCATCCAGAGTATTTCATTCTGGTCCCACTGTTCGTGATTGTAGTTTACGTTTCGATACGATTCTTCGCGGTATATCGGGAACTGGTTCTGATATATGTCACGGTAATCGTGGGTATAACGCCATTGCCCTTCCTTATTCTTCGGATCGGACATCGTTATTTCAGTACCATATGCCCTCGTGAATATCGGCTTTATCTGACTTCTAAAATCGGCCCGGGTATTCCACGGCTGGTTGGCGTGGAGCCATCGTATCTTCTTGGCGTCCATTATGTAAGCGTCTATCGGCCTGGGCTCCTGATATATCTCCACTCTCTGGGCAATGGTAAAATACTTGGCCAATCTTAAACCTTCGAATGTCTCGTAAGAGGGTTGGGCGCTTATCCTGTTTATGTCTATTCTCTTGAGAACCGGCTCCGCCTGAATGTTTGTCGTCTTTACAAGGCCTTGCGGAGTAATAACTATGCCTTCAGCTTTAGGCATAGTTATATCTGAAGTTGTGGCATCCGAAGCGGCAACAATGGAGGGGTCGTCGGTTTTTGAAATTGAAGAAGTTGAAGTTGATTCGCTGAAAGCAGGAGCTATGAAAAGAAAACTGCAAAAAACTATCGTCACAGTTTGAAAAATAACGCCGCGAAATTTTTTCATAGCCTTCCTTTCCCGATTTTCTATTAATCTTAACATATATTAATTATTTGTCAACCATTTACCTTAAAACAAAGTTTTATCCACCTCTTTATCGGAGCTAAGCGCATAAAATGGCTCCAGACAAGGCCGGTCTTGTAATTCTCGAGCATAAGCACGGTTATGCCCTGATCTATGCCGAGATATTCTTCCGCCCACCAACTTTTGTCGAGATTAAACGCGTCCTTGAACCCGTATTTCCCATATAAAAAACTCTTGTGGTTGTCATAAAGATATTTGAGCCCGGCAAACGAGGCGGCCCAGTCGAATACCACCGAGCCTGCCATGCCGCTCGGCGCTATCGTACCGTCATTAAACGCTTCCCCAGGCCGTGCGCCGTACCCTTTGTAGCCCTTCGGCCCCAGACACGCGGTGAGCCCCCAGCAATCTTCGCCGTACGTCTTATACTCGTCCGCCCTGTCGGAGCAGAAGGCGCGGTTCGCCGTCGTAGCGGCCACGGAATTTGCGTAATAGTTGGTGCCGTCGGTGTCATTCAGGCGGCGGAAGTCTATCCAGGCGTGGGAATACTGGTAGGTGAAGATGCTTCCGGTGTAGCAATATACGACTTTGTTATCGGCATAGGTGTCGACGGGACGGGCCCATTCGTACCAGGAGCCGGGAGGGATCGGATGCGTCGGCGAGCCTATTGCGAGAGCATAGAGTATCATCGCCTCGCTGTAGGAATCCCAGTAGTACGGCAGGAAACCTTCCTCCGGCCGCCAGCCCATACATATGACCTTGCGGCCATTCATCATCCATGGCCAGTCGACTCTTTCGTATATCTGACGGGCCACATCCTCGGCCTCGGTACCTTTAAAATACTCCCCCGCGAATAACGCGCCCGCCATAAAAAGAGCCGTGTCGATGGATGAGAGTTCGGAACTCCACGTGCGTTTGCCCGTGCGCATGTCCAGAAAATGATAGAAGAAACCGTGTTCGTTCGGGACATCATCGCGAAAATATTTAAGCGTCTTCAGTACCCGCTCGTAGACCTGCTCCCTGTCGATCCAGCCGCGGGAGTCGCCTATGCACAGGACGGTTAATCCGAACCCCACGGCGGCCACACTGCACGGCGCGCCCGGGCGGGAAGAGTCCTTTATAAGGCCGTTGGCGGCGTTCGCCTCACCCGCGAAATAGTGGAGCGTGTCGTATTCTAATCTATCAACGAATTCGGCGTCTGTGGAAAAAGCGGGCAGGGCGGTCGCAAAGACAAGCGCCAGAGATAAAAATAACGCTATGGGTATTTTATATATTATCACGTTTTATATTTTAATAAGACCGAACCGATTCCGGCGAGGATATCCTTTAATCGATCCGCTTCATCTCTGGGTATGAACCCTTTGCCGGAGAGGATGGCGATCTTCTCCTCCAGGGCGGCGGATTCGATTTTGATCTTCCTGATATCCTCGTGGAGCGTTTCGACCATCTCCTCGAGGGCAGAGGCGACATCGTGCATCTCGTCGTCCCTGCGCAGATTAAAATGCACCCGCAGGTCGCCGCGCTGTATAGCTTCTGCGGAATGCTCTATTCTGAACATCGGGCCGGCGATCTTGTGTGAAACGAATATGCCCGCTATGAATATCAGAACGGAGAGTATCGCTATCTTCGGGACAAGCGAACGGTTCACCGACTGGAGGGCGTCTTTCAGTGTATTCTGCTCCTCGGCGCTCAATAGCTCCGCCTCGCGGAATATCTTCTCTAAGCGGTAGTCGCCTGTGCCGTACCTGGCCTCCTCGTAACCGGCTATCCGCCGGGCGGTCTCGAGGTTCTGCGAGACTTTGAACTTCGAGAAGTTCTCTATGATGGAGCCCCACATGCCCATGTAGAGGCCGAAGCCCGTGGCGAGCATTATCGCGAGCATGAGAGCCACTATCCCGACGGTATATTTGAGCTGGAATCTTTTGTTTATTAAATAATGCTTTCTCTTATATGCCCTTTCGGCCATAGCGGTCTCCCTTTAGGTTTATTTTATGTTTTATTAGCCTAATTATATCATATAAACCGTAAAATAAAAGAGCGCGTAAAATAAAACCGCGCGGAATGTGCTTCCGCGCGGTTAAACTGAACTACCGATTCGACCTCCGAGGTCGCACCTCGGAGGTCGAGAATATGGTTACAGCGAGTGGCCTGCCGCTTTTTCGCCTCTCTGCAAATCGTCGATATTGTTAACATCGACAGGCGTCATCGGTTTAAGATGTAATTGACCGCACAAGATCCCTGCCAGGTCACTACTGGTGAAATGCTGGCCGGTTCTTGCGTTAACCGCTATGCTGTTTAAACCTCTCAATATATTCTCATCGCCTTGATTGAACGCTATCCTCATATCGACATCGATAAGCCCGAGCACGGAGAATGCCCTCTTGTCGCGATTATCCATTTTAAGTAACGCGCTTTGACCAACCGGCTGGCCGTTTTGATCTGTAAGGCCTGTGTTCGTCTCTCTTACTATAACGTTCAACTGTTCTTCGACGGCGCTATTCACAGACGTATTTGTATTAATAACTACCGCAACGCGTTTACCAAGGGCCGTTAAACGCGTTCTTTCTTTATTAATAGCCTCTACCAGGCCGGCTCCTGAAGCTCTAACTATTACTACAGCGTCATCGCCAATCTGCATATCCCTGAGCCGATTTTCAACCGCCTGGGCGATGTCACGTGCGCCGCGGTCGCCTATATCGGTATCGATCGCGACAATGGCCGCGACGTCGGAATTAACACCGACACCCTGACGAGTCGCGACACTCCTTACCGTTTCACTGAGCGTAGCGCGCGACGCTTCAATATACGCGCTTAATGGAAAATTGCCCGGAACCCACGAAGGTATCTGATCAATCGTATCAGTAGTAAGCGGCGCCAAGGCTTTGGCAATCTCCACATCCGGGGTCGTATCGTCTATAGTCGTAACTACTGAATTGCTTCCGGCAGGAGCTGACCCCGTCGGTATAACTTTTTCCTGCGCGACGATGGGTTGGTCAAAAGTTGCCGCAACTATAGCCGCAGGCCGTTGTGGAATTTCCGGAGATTTGGCGGGTTGCGCGATATCGTACTTTTTACTTACACTGGAGGCGTATTCACTGAGATAATTTTCACCGCCGGATTTCAAGGAATAATTTTGCAGGCCAAGATATTCTAAGAGAGGCCTAAAATACGTAACAAGGTTCCCTGGGTTCGGATTTGCCTGCGGCTCGAATATTTCGAGATAAATGCGTATCAAGCTCTCGGTCCCGGAAGCCCGTAATAAGGTTCGCGCCTTTAGAGTTCCGTCAGGATTATATATCGCTATACTTGGCCCTTCCTGGTCATTCCTGCCTGTATGAAAGACCTCAATGACTTCTCCATCCTCAAAAACAAATCTCTTTGCAACCGGCTGGATATGTTGCCAATTATCACCCTCGCCTACCAGAAGTATGGTATTAACCACCGGCACCTCTTGAACACTAACTATATTTTTTGCGGACTTACCGAATAAAGAAGCAAGGGTGCTTATATTTTTTGGGTCATCAAGATTACTTTTGACAGCGCCCGGCTCCGTGACATGATCGATCGCACGGTAGTGCCTGACAAAATCCGCTTTAATTCCTTCCGCGGTCTGCTGGTCTTCAAGACTGAGACTCTCGGCCATCTGTTGATTAGGCAAGTAAGCGTCTATTCTTTCATAGTAGAAAAGTCCGCCGAGTTTTTCAGCCATGTCGGAATACAGGTCGAGAAGATTCTTATTACCGTCGTTATATAAACGCGACGCTTGCGAAAATAGCGCAAGAGCAAGCACTATCGTATCTTTATCTTTGTGAACACCTCGGCCGCGCGTGTCGCGCATGAATGGCGCTATCTGTCCCCCGCCGGATTCTTCCGTAAGCGCTACTACTATAGCATTTGGGTTTTCGCGCTCTATCCGTTCGGCCTCATATCCGAGATTCTTGTACCCAACTGTAGTAAGTATAACCTTGCCGCCGAATTTCTCCATCATCTGTTTTGCGATCAGGGAGGACGGTATAGAGGTCAATAGGTAGAGTTCGGGCGCCCGGCCTTCGGCTATCGCCTTTTGTATCGCGTCAAAACCTCTCGT
This sequence comes from Candidatus Omnitrophota bacterium, assembly GCA_028699255.1. Lineage (NCBI taxonomy): Bacteria > Pseudomonadati > Candidatus Omnitrophota > Candidatus Omnitrophota bacterium. The sequence goes on from JAQVUX010000008.1 coordinate 93,135, forward strand.
GCCGATCTTGCGCTCGTATGCCTGGAGAACCCGTTCATATGCTATGAGAGTAAATATCTGATTTGGTGTGAATCGGACGATATTCACCGTATTGCCGGCGAACCTCATCTGGGAAACAAACAGGCCGCATCTCTTCGCGCGCTCCACATCTTTGTCCGGTATTATGACCGATGTGCCTATCCTGTCGGCGTCCATATCCGCGGTCGCCGCGATGAGGACACCCGGAGTCGACGCAAGTTTTTCGAGCACTCCCGAAAGTTCGAGCGTCTTGGGATTCGATGGATCTGGCCGCGCTATACCGCCTATAGCCGAATCCGGAGTGCCGTTCATAACTATTATCTTGCCACGCCAATCATAATCGGTAAATATCCTGTTTAGATAGTATTCCATGCTCGAGCCCGCAACACCGTATAAACCATCGAAGATAAACCGCGCGCCATTATCCATCGCCTGTTTCATCGTCGTAACGGTATTTGCGTCAAAAAGCCGGGACATATAATTTTCATAATATATTTTTTTAGCAGGTACCGTGCGTATTGTAGAGGTGTCATACGCCGCTATCTTAAGCGTCCCTTTGCCTTTAAGCCCATCCTCATATCTCTTTTGAATGTACGAGGCGATTTTTGCGCTTACATCATCGGTGTCGACGCCTCCATACCACGTCATGGATTTAATGCCATTCTGGTTGGGCGGATTATGACTGGACGTGATCTCGATGCCGCAGGCTAATTTGAAATGATAAGCCATATATGATGTTACCGGCGTTTGGCTGTACGCTTCATTCTCATCCCTGTAAACAATAATGCCGTTGGCCAGAAATACCCTTGTAATTATCTGCGCAAATTCTCTCGAAAAATATCTAGGATCAAATCCTATAAACACCGCCTGCTGTTCCGCCGGGAAATTATTTTTTATGTAATCCGCGTATCCCTGCGCCATAAACGCTACAACGGCCGCATTCAATTGCGGGCCGCCAAGAACGTCGTCTTTATCAATTATGCCACGCGTACCTGCTGTCGATTTCTGCATCCTGTCAATGGCCCATTTTATATTCGCGCCATATTGCTCGATCAATTGCGTCATGGGAATTTCATACGTATCGGACGGGTTATTAAGTACGTCTCTCAGATTTATCGTACCGAGTTTTTGATCAGCGGATGATGCGGCGGCCAGATCGTCTATATTAACGGTCGTTAACACTACGCCCGAGGTTTTTATTGTCAATATCGGCCCTGCCGCTTCGAACCTGAAGGAGCCTGCGCTGAGAGAAATATGGTCTGTATACACATTACGATCGAGTACCGCGCCGGCAGAAAGATCCAATATCGCCGTCTTCCTGTCTTCGCTATCGCCGTATGCCGCAATCCATATAAGACGGCTATTTACCAATATAATACTGCCGCCGGTCAAAAGCGCTCGCGAATTAGGGTACAACTCCCTGCTAAGCCTTTCATGAAGACTCGAAGCCTGTTCATGAGTAATACCCATTAAATTCTCCATAGAGCCCATCACCGCAGACTTGCTGTCGCCTGCTGGGATAGCCCTGCCTTCTACATACACCTGCTCGTGTTCCATCATTTGCCCGGTCATAAAACCGTCATTCTTCACCGCGCCGGCAGGAGTATTATTATTCAACCCTGCCGCCAGCTCAAGACCGGTTATGTTAACGCTATCCCGTGACCGCTTCGCTTCCGCTATAGCATATTTTCTGAAAACAGGATCGGAATCCTGTTTAAGCGCCCCGCCGACGCCGTTCTCAAGAGTAGCGAGATCTTTATAATCGGTAAGCTGGCGGGTCGTTTCCATAGCCCAGCCGGCATTCATACCTTTCAACATTGTAATATCGCCGGTAACGGTCTCGGCATAGAGATAACCATCGCGGAATCTCAAATAAACCGGCAACCCCTGTCTTTTCACTTCGCGAAGCGCGAGCCGTTTATAAAAATTAAAGAATCTATTCTGCGGTTTTCCCTCGCCTATAGCTACCTTTCTCACCTGAGCCGACATCGCTACCTTCTCAACCAAGAATTGCCTGCCGCCCGCCTGGATAGGCGCGGCGCCTTTTATGCGCGGATCCGAACCAACCTGTTCAAGAACCGCATTTTTGCCGTGAGATAAAGTATCGACGTCTTCCATCTGGCTCAAAGTTAACGCGAGTATGCCCATATCGACTTCGTGCAAAGCTAATTCGGGATGTTGCGATTTAGTATATCCCAATTTTAAAATATCGTTTACGCGTCCCTGCACCCAAAGCCTGACCCCGGTTTTTTTATGAAGGTACGTTTCCGCGTCTTCGTTTATATTATGGATACGGCCGTTCTTGTCTACCCAGAATGCCCTGCCTTCATTAAGAGCCTGCATGGTAGCGGAACCATGACCCGGCGGAGTGGGCCTGGTGCTGTCAATGCGTACGGCTCTGCCGTTTTCATCATACGAGTACCCGTGGAAAGTGGGCTGTACCACAAAAACAACCCGCTCAGGATCAAAACCATAATGATTATGCGCCACCATCTCCTGCAATAACGGAAGTCCGCTCTCATCATTTACCACTATAATCCACGACTTTTGCGCCATAATTTTTTCGCGTTCTTTTCTTATCTCTTCTTCGGCTTTGCCTGTGCCTTCATACTTTCTTTTTAGCTCTTCTTCCACATCCAGCCATTTTTGAAGAGCTATACGCGTCATAACGTTTAATCCTTTAATAGCGTTATCGGGGAGTGTCATGCCCTGTAATTCCGCTATCTGATAAATATCATGCCCGGCAAAAGATAACGACGTATCCGCGGCCTGGCCCTCACCGAACAATCTCGACGCGGCTCCGCCGTATACGTCCAGTTCGCCGATAGATGAACCAAGCGTCATCTCCCTGGCCATCGCCATATATTTTGAATAATCGGGTGATTTTCTAAACTCTTCTAATGTGGGGATATCGGAAACGAGGCTATCGCTCGTTATACCGGCAAGTGACCCCACAAACTGTTCGGCCATAGGCGAATTATATTTTTCCGAAAGAAGATCGTCTATAACCGCGACCCGTTTTTTTATCATGTCGTCGATCTGTTTTTTAAGCTCTTTCGCCTTACCGCGGGAATCTTCCGTATTTTCCTGTTGCAACGCGGCAAGTTGTTTTTCAAGAGGCGCTACTTCGGCCTTCTTCCAACTGTTATAATCCGCAATAAGTTTAGGCAACTCCGGTATGATTTTAGCGGCCCCGGAAACAGCCTGTACGATGTATGAGTCAAACAACTCCGGGGTGGAATATGCCTGTGCGAGCGTAATATTTTGACTGACGCCTGTCCCGCCGCCGGAAACTTGCGTCATTTTGCCTGTAACGGGGTCTGTATAACCCGCTATACCGCTTGCTACTTCGAGAATAAAATATCGGCCGTCTTTTAACCGGATAATGCGATAGTCATTAGAATTATTCGAACTAAAAGATGAATTATTTAATTGCCCATTTTCGGTAAATATCCCCGCGGCGGTAAGTATTTCAGATTTTGCCGCATTTCCCGATACGAGTGTTTCGCCCGGCACTACCACAGCGCTACGGCGTATATATGAAGCAACGCCTGCGGCGGGCATAACTCTGTTAAATATGGTAGTGAATATGCGATCGAATTCGGGCAGGCTTGATATAGCCTTCACAACCTTGTCCGCAGTCTTTATATCCATTCCGCTATCAGTAAGGCCCGCCTGCATCGCTTTAAGATACGCTTCTTTCATTATAGCTTCATCGCGCGCATACGGATGCTTCGCTACAAAAGGCAATTTATCGATAAGCCACTGCTGTATAAACCGCGTGATCATTTGGCGACGCACATCCTGCGCTTCGCCTATAAAGCCTTCTATGGTGCTCTTCAATCCCGCGTCTATTTTATCGCGGGCGCGGGGATGCGTGGTTGCCGTATAAAGTAATTCGCGCAGGTGCTCTTCATCTAACGGCGCGTAGAGAACTCTTGAGAAGGGCGCGAGCATGCTCTTCTTCGCTTCGGGGCTCGTGAGTATATCTTCGAGCGGTGTTCGCTGGTTTGTGAGTATCTGTATATATGGCGTGGGCACGTCTTTGGTGATGGACGGGCATATCACTATATATGATACGCCTTCTTTTTCTAACAGCCTCGACATGCCTTCGGAGTGAAAACCGCCCGTCACGAGGACCGCGACATTCTGCTTCTCCTTCGACATCTCTTTCAACGTATTATCCACGAGCGCCTTGTCGCGCTTAATCGCTATGGAGTAAAAATCCTCGAGCTTCGGTATGCTCTTCGCGACAGCTTCGGTAGGCGGCTCGACTTGATAAGCGAGGCCGTACTGTGTCGTCTTCTTTTGAATAAATGAGGTGAACGCCTCGTGCGAGAACTCTTCGCGGTGCGTCTGGTAATAATTAAAGTCGCCGTTTAAGAGTTTTATATTGACCATGCCGAGCAGGATATCGATGTGGCGCGACAGCTTGTCGAGCGTTCTCTGATCGTCGTTCTGGAAGAGCTTCTCTTTTATCGTGTTCTCGACCAGCTTTATGTCGTTAAAGAGCTTTTCATTGTCTATCTTTGCGTAAACGGAATTATATACGATGTAGTTGTAGAGATTGACGTATTTTTTGGAAAGATCGATGTCGCATTCATTGGACAGCTTCTTCAGGTGATTGTAAAACTCTACCGACGATATCTTGCCCGCCTTAAAGTCGATCGACTTGGCGACAAGTTCCGTCAGCGCGTCTTTCGATATCGAGCGGCTGAGCTCGTCTATCAGGGCACTGCGTTCTTTGTCGGTGACATTAAAATCTATCTTCTTCTCATATATGAGAACGCTCACGAGCCGGAAGAAATTCTCGTAACCGCGCAGGTTTATCTTCTCTTTCTCGGCCTCAGCCTGCAGAAAACGGATGTATTCGTTAAACTGTATCTTCTTCGACTCATAGTCCTGCGACTTAGCGTCCATCGCCTTCAGGCCGTCATTATAAATAAGCGTTTTCAGGCGGCTTAGAGCGCCCTTTATCGAGTTATAATATTTTTCGACTTCCGCCTTCAGCGGATAGCTCGACGTGAAAGCGTTAAGGTTCTCTAAGTAGGATTTCCTATCCTCCGCTCCGAACAGGCTTATGGGATAATCCTTCGTAATGGAGAGAAATTCGGGGCCGGTGATCTCGCCCTTCTTCATGAAGTATGTCGCGACCTCTTTGCGTACTTCTTCATCGGGGAATGCCTTAAACCACGTGGTGTCGATAATGCCGTCGGCGCCTTCTACGGAGACAAGTTTAAGGTCGTAGTGATTGATAAGCCCTTCGAGGATATTAACGATATTGGTCTGCGCTTCGTAATTGCAGTGCGCGTCCTGGATGTTTATAACAAGCTTGTTGCTGTTGCCGGCAAACCTGGATTTTATTATGCCGAAATCTTTTTCGACGGTAACATTGTCGGCGGTCGCGGCTATCGGGGTGATCTTGGGTGCCTTGGATTTGTCCTTTGTAATTGCGGCGAACGAGATGCTCGACAGGATGAAAGATTGGATTACAACCAACGATATTATCTTTGTAATAAGTTTATTCCGTCCGAACTTTGGCAATATTTCCATCACACCCTCCAGTAAATGATTCGAATGTTAATAACTGACTTTTTATTTATTTATACTATGTTCTGCAAGTTTAGCATACTATATAAGGTATGTCAATATTCAAAATCTGGCTTTTTTATACCTAAACTTGACCCGTTCGACCTCCGAGGTCGCACCTCCGAGGTCGAAAATGGTTAAAGTGGTTGGCTCCGTCTCGCGGGTGCTTGGCAGACCCACTTAAGACGAAGCCAACCCTAACCCCTACAAGTCTGCAGGACCTGACGGGTTAGTTAAAAAACATTGCTATTTCCACCCCGGGGTGGAAAATATAGTATTACGCCGCGGCGGCCAGTACTAATATCGCCGCGCGATACGTCTCTAACTCTTCACCGTAGTTTATGGGCAGTGTCTTGGGCAGATACCTGAACATGCCCGTCCTGGAGTCGAATATAACACCGGGCAGTATGCTGTCCAAAGCGACGCTTTCTATAGGCGCGCCTTCGGTGAGTTTAAGTATCTTGAGCAGTACCTCATATGTATCCATGGTCATGAGGATATTTCTGCCGTTTATCGTTATCGGTTGTATCTCGAGAGTTACCGCAAGAGACGAATCTATGTCTTTGAACTCACCCTTAGCCGTTCTGATACCTATATTGACAGCGTTGGGGGCCTTCGACTTTACTTCTTTAATTATCTCTTCGTAGGTTTTGCCTGTCTTGCTTACGAACCTGATGTTATCGAAGTTGCCATTGTAGCCGGACTCTACCAGGAACCTCTTTGCCTGAGCTTCGTCTTTGAATATATCGCCGTGGATGAAGACATTGGTTACGCCTAAGCTTTCTGTTTTATTGAGATTGCGGCCGTATGACCGATCCTGCACCGCTACTTCTTCAGTCGTTGAATGGATAACGCTCTTATTTATGATATGGGGCGCATTCATACCTTTGTAGAGCTCATCCTGAGTGTATTGAGACTGGCCCGCGACAGCGTTCTGTTGCAAGGCTACGAGCCCCGCTAACCGTGCTATCTTCTCTTTTTTAACCGAATCTTTGACGGCTTCGCCTACCCTTAAGAATATCTCCGCGGCGTTCAAGCTCATGGCGTCATCACCGAGGATATCTTTAATGAGGTCGGTTATCTCTTTTACCAATGCCCTGTCTATATTGGCTGTAGCCAATACGCCGGAATAGTTTGTGGCGAGCTTCGCTAATAGGATGTGCTCTTTTATGGCTTCCCCGGAGATATCATTATCTATGAATATCCTCGCCGTGCCTCGATCAGCGGACTCATCGGCGAATACTGCGATATTATCGACGGTTACTACTTCGTATTTACCGCCTGCCGAGCTTAAGATCGTTTCGATAGCCGCCTTGCGGGCAGTGATTGCCGAGGGCGGTATTCCGACGGTGATTTTCGTTGGAATGGCGGGAGCGTTTACGCCGAATATCTTCTCTGCCTCAAGTCTTGTATTTTCTATGGCGCGCGATACACGGGTCAAGTCTTCCGTAATCTTAGTAGGGATGCCGGTAGGTAAACTGATGACCGACGTCGTGCCGGTGCCGAAAATGAACCCTTTTACCGCGCTCCAGGCGAGGTTAATCCACATCGCAAGGCGCGGGAACATCGTAACCAGGATAAAACCCATGAACATCGGCCCAGCCGCAACGCGCGGATGGCGGGCTTCGGACACAGTTTTTGACTTAACAGATTTAGCGGTAAAAACTTCAGTGAAGACTTTGTAAGCCGACTCATGGTTTATACCAAGCATATCCGCAAACCTGCAAATTTGTATTTTGGCATCGGAGATATCTGCATATAAAACGCTACCGTCATTATCCTCTTTACTTTCAAGCATTATGGTATCGTAATCGAAGAATGTCTGCCAATTACAGTTGTGGCCGCTAAATACCGAGCCGTATTTGTTATGGCATGTGCCATTAAGTTTCTTATGTACTATATAAATAAATAGAGCGCACCTGGCCGCGAAAGATAATAAAATCTTCTTTTTATCTTCCTCCGAAGGGATCTTGTTGCCGAATACATGTTTGAGAGTGTTGGTTTTATTTAGCTCGAGCATCCTCCTGTTGGAAAATACTCTATAGATATATATGACGGGATCGTTCTCTTCTTCATGTTTAAGGGGAATACCCGCGATCTTGAGAAAACGCTTTATAGGAATAAAACTAAGCTTAGCCTGGCCATTGGATTCCATCTCATACGCGGGCAGGTGCGTCGGACGAGCCATCGCTATGGGAGCGCGGAACATGCCTATGTCGATACCGTATTGCGCCGCGGCGGTATAGACAGGGTCCCCGGTATTTTTTAACTCTTCGAATTCCTTCCTTAGCAGGCCGTCTTTGTCCATACTCGCTTCGCTCGCCGGCAGGCCGCCGTATAAAATATGAGGGGTTTCTCCTAACTTAATATTCATTAATCTTTTAATGCCGGAGCCATCCTTCCTATAAAACGGATGGGATGCGCCTTCGCCTTTATAAATAACGTCTCCCGCCTCCGAATAGAATACGAGCGACCTGTTATTTATCGGTTCTTCGTCAAGACTGATCGGCAGATCGTATTTATAGAGAGGGTTTTTGAACACAAAGTAATACCTGTTCCCTCTTTTCACTATCCGCCCGGCTTTTACTTCCGCATTAAATAAACTTTTATCCGCTATCTTAAGACGGCTGACCGGCACGAAAAGATACGGCTTTAACGTTTCCGGGTCAGGACCACGCTCACAAGCCATAAATAAGCTTTCATCGGCAACGCCTGACAGGTCTTGAACATTGAAATTGATCTTGTTCAGGGCCACTCTCGCCATCACGCGGACAATCAGGTTTTCATTATCCAATGCCTCCTTGAGAGCCGAAACTGCGGCTGATACGCCGTGGCCTATCTCGGCGAGGACCTCCACAACTTTACAACTGACAATAATCGATTGGGACTTTTTCAATATCCGAACGAGGGCGGGGACGGCCGCTTTAGCAGACGGGCCCATTTCGCCGAGGACGGCTACGATTGTCATAATGCGGCTATCCGTGGCAGAGTATTCCAATATATTGATAAGGATCGAAACTGCGTCGTCGCCAATCTTTACAAGGGCTATCGTGGCTTCCCGGCAGACATTTATGTCAGGATCATCTAACGCCTTGGTAAGAGCGGGGACGGCCGCTTTGGCGTCCGCGCCTATCTTACCGAGGGCTATTACTGCTTCCCGACGGACATTTATATCATGATGTTTTAATGCCTTGGTAAGAGCGGGGACGGCCGCTTTGGCAGACGGGCCCATCATACCGAGAACTATCGCGGCCTCCAGGCCGACATATGCATAAGAAGCTCCCGCTTTGGCAGGCGAATCCATCTCGCCTATGGCTATTGTGGCTTCATACCAACCTCCTGCATTAGCATCTTCCAGTGCCGCAATAAAAATAGAAATTGCGGCGGGATCGATCTTTACAAGGGCTATTGCGGCTTCCTGACGGATGTTTATGTCATAACCTCTTAATGCCTTAGCGAGGGCGGGGATGGCCGCTTTAGCAGACGGGCCCATCTTACCGAGAGCTATTACAGCTTTCCGACTGACATCTTCATCAGGATCTTCTAACGCCTTGGTGAGGGCTGGAACAGCCGCTTCCGCAGGCGGGCCCATCTCGCCGAGGGCTATTACAGCTTCCCGGCGGACGTTTATGTCATGATGTCTTAACGCCTCAGCGAGGACAGGAATGGCCGCTTTAGCAGACGGGCCTATCTTACCGAGAGCTATCACGGCTTCCCGGCGGACATATGAATAAGGATCTCTTAATGTTTTAACAAGGGTGGGAACGGCCACTTTGGCAGGCGCACCTATATTACCGAGGGCTATCGCGACTTCCCGGCGGACTCCCGCGTCAGTATCTTCCAATGCCTCGGCCAAAACAGAAATTGCGGCAGGACCCTTATTCGTAAGAGCTGTCGCGGCTCCATGACGAACATCTGCGTCATGATCTCTTAACGCCTTGGCGAGGGCGGGAACAGCCGCTTTCGCAGGCGGGCCCATCTCGCTGAGGGCTATCACAGACTCCCAGCGGGTCCTTCTATCCTGAGATTTTAATGCCCTTATCAGAGCGGATATCTTCCCGGCTCCCGAAGGAAACGCTAAAACCGCGGCAAGGGCAAATCCTAACATGAAAGCTGTGTTCCCAAGCCACATCGTGCCGGTGTTATTTAAATACGCCTCTGGAGCCGCGGCGCCCATCAGTACCGTGAGAAGGCCCGCGCCCGCGATTGTAAACACTATCTTTTTTAACACGTTCCGCGTTATCGCTAATTTTTGGACCAATCGCTTTACGAAATCCATGGGCACTGTGAATAGTAATACAAGCGGTGAAATAATAAGCAGTGCGGCTTGCGAGATTATGGGCGCAACCTGTTCCAGAATCATATCCCCTAACGGCGCCGGTGAAGCATTTTTAACAACGGGCATAAAATATTCCGTGAAAGTTATGCCAATAGAGGCCGTTCCCATAGTAGCGACAAGCGCTGTGGTAGAAATTCCGGCAAGACTTATCATCATCACTCCGGAGCCTGGACGGCTGATGGTTTTCTTTATTATTGTCGTTAGCCACGACCAAAACCCGGAATGATAAGCCGGGGATACTGACTGCCGGACTTTAGCTGATACGGTTTCCACATGTTCATCAAAAGCATTTCGAATCTCTTGAGTATAAAAACTACGCATTATGACAAGTGACGGATGATTATCGAATTCGCTCAATACTTTTTCATGAACATCCTCTTGCATGTAGAACAGTATTTCACTGGCTGTAACTGCAATTGCCAACATTATATCGTCTGGAATAAACGAGTCAGAAATCCCGGCATAAATACAGGCCGCTTCATCCAGTGCGCTAAGCGCTATTTGCGACAAATTTTTATGCCCGGCAAAAAACTGCGCCTTTAAAATAAGAGTCGCCGCCTCCCTTTCTATATTCCTGATCTCATCATATATAAACTTTGCCGGAGGCGGACGCGGAATACTGCTTTCGATTTTCCATAGTTCGGTGGCAGTGAAAATACCGATTTGAATAATATGCAAAATGTATGCGGCAAGTAGCGTGAAGACCGATGCCGCAAGCAATGTAACGAACGCGGGGGTATAGCCTAACGCATACGCCACGATCGCCGCAAGAGCGGCTGTCGCGGCAGTGAGCTCCAATAAAGCTTGTCCTGGCCTGGCGGTATGTTTCGCGGCGCTGGCAATAATTTTTTTGTGCCCGTTAAATCTTGCTCTCTTGATTTTGGCGGCGGCTAATTCTTCCGGCGTCTTTTTTTCATCTGATAATGCTTGTGCCACTTCATGCGGGCCCATACCGTGAAAAGCCAACTCGCTTATTGATGCGGGGGTTCTTATATCAAATTCCCTTAAAATAATTTTACCGTAAGGCGTCTTTCGAAACTCGTCCATCACGCTTCGAACCTCAGGAAGCTGATTCGCGGTGAGATCCGCAAGCGCTCTTTTGAACTCTTCACGATCGTTCCTCAGCAACCAGTCCAACCGGTTCGCGGCAACCCTATTATTCGAAATCATCTCATATTTGGAGCGCGAACCATTATTGTCCGCTATCCACCCGATGACTGTTATCAGATTGTTGTAAGTTTCCGAGCGCATGATTTCAAATATCTGCGGATCATTAACACGAAAATATTCCATCCGCTCATACTGTATGTGGTGCAACCCGAACGGCGTCAACTGCTCATCGACTTTCCCTTTCTCTTCAAGCGCACCCTCTACCCTATCCGCAATCTCCGAAGAAAACATAATATCCGATTGATCACAATAGTCGTTCAGGATCTGGAGATCCCCGTAATGCCTATTCTCTATAAACCGTTCGGCTTCCCGGTCAGCCGCTTCCTGCGTTCCTATGTGCCCGTATTTAAACATGACATTGCTTACCCCTACGCGCATGGTCCTCTCGTAACCGAGCCATACTTTTATGCGGGTCAAGCCGCCGACGGATTTCACCATACGGCTTAAGTCTTTATCCAGATTGACGGCATCTTTGCTTGGAAATGGCTGAGCATCCAAATCGCGCTGTGTATCTTCAACCCAATCCTTCAGCTCCGCATCATTTTTCGGAAGGCGTTCATTTATCATCGTATAAAGTTTTTCGCAGACGGCGCGCCAGGTCGGATCAGAAAACTCCGGGCGGGCTATTACGGGCTCCTTCTCTCTCCCACCCGCCTTCTTCATCGTCGAAAACCCGAGGTTTTTACCTTTTGCTTGCTCGGATTCCACATATCTATTAATACGGCGATGATATGATATGGAAAGCATGGCCATTATACCGGCAATGAATGGTAAAAACGCCGGGAGCCCAATGAACGGAAGGACCAGCAAGGCCATAAAGCCGCCCTGTAAGGCGACCCTGCGCGGAGCCCAGAAAAGATCATGGCGATTTTCTTTGGAAAGCGATTTTATTGTGAGAAAAGTGCGGGAGAAGATATTTCTGCCTTCCAGCCCAGGAGGAGCCCTGACATCCAGCGCGTGCGCGAATACAAACGCCACACCCGCGGCAACCAGCAGTCCGATAAATATACCGGCATTCAGTACAGGCATATTGTGATTGAATGTATTGAGTAAGCTTAACGCTGTAAGAGGCACGCCGACTTTAATAGCCTCCTCCACCCTCGGTGCCACAACGAACGGATCGTACCCTATCCCCGTCCGCGGTTTGATGTGTGCGTCCCACCAGTCGCCGATGAGGCGGATGGAGGCCGCCATCATATTATGTCTGGCCCTATATTCTTTTGAAAATCTTTTAAACTCTATCGCCCGCAATGCTCTGGACTCTATAAGACGCTCAAAATCTCTCACCGCGAGATCAAGCGCATCGCTCATATCCGGTAGCATTGCCGGATCCGTAACGGGTTGAACATCTTTGAACAGCTCAAAACATTCTTTCACCGTCGTATGCCGGATCATCTCTTTTAACCGCGGGATAACGCCCATATTCGACGTTACCGATATTCGCGGATGTATCTCCTTTAAACGCATAACGAAAAAAGCAAATCTGGGATTCGATGCCGGTTCGCCGCAAAAACCGAGATCTTTACCTTTGGCCTTGGCCTGTTCGGCTATATAAATCAACCTGCCGAGTACCGTAGGATTTAATGTGCTGAAGTATTTTTCAAACTCGGGGAGATCCCTGTCGGCTCCCGGGAGAGATTCTGTATAAAAATCGTTCATGCCCACTTTCATGAAATCGAAATAATCGAAAAGCTCTGCCGCCTGGGCGGCGGCATCCGGGGTTTCGAACATTCCGCCTATTTTTATACCCTCTATTTCTTTCGCAGGTACTCCTTCGGCTATGAGCTCCTGTTTAACGCCCTTTATGAGAGCGTCGATACGAGGAATATAAGCGGCAGATACCATCGGGAAAAGTATCTCGAGATTCTTCTTATCGCTGGAGGCGTATGCTTTCATAATAGCCCGTAATTCTTCGCGCACAACCTTCCGGCCTTCATTCTCCGGACTTTCATTAAAGTAATATTCGCAACCGCCCAGCCTGGTAGCTTCGAGAGTCATCGGTTTCTTGTCCATGCGCATATCGATAAGACGTATGGTAAGAGGTTCGCCCGGCTTCATGGCATCAGATGCGGTATTAAACAGCTTTTCCATCTCTTCTTCGGTCGGCCTTTGTGCGGCGTCATAAAGCCACTCAAGCCTGTATAAACCGGTACCGAATGCGCCATTCTGCCTGGCGGCTTCGATCTGGCCCAGATTAGCGACGTCCGCCAATACCGTAAGCTCCGCCGCAGTATCTTTTGTCCGGGCGGGCGATGCGGCCCTGGTCTTATAAAACGCTTCTCTTTCCTTAAGCCGCTTACTGACCCTTGCGTATCCGGCCATCGTCCGTTCCGAAGGATCTTGTATGACAAGCCCGTTAGCCGCGTCGACAATCACCGGCCTGTTCGCTTCTAATCTTTTGGTCGCCAGCACAAAACCTTCCGCGTCTTTCACGTGCGCGCCCGGGATTATTATGAATCCCGCCTGCCTGGCCGCGACCGTTACATGGGCCGTACTACTGCCAACGGGCGTCACAAGAACCTTGACATCGGGCCTGTTACGTTTTATCCTCCACACCTTCGCAGGATCAATACTATCGCATATCAATACTATACTATCGCCATCGCATGAAACATCTCCAACGTATGCGCCTTCTATTATCTCCGCTATCCGTGTCGCGGTATAACGCACTCCGAATTTCATGCTTTCCTTTTCCGCCGGCGGGATTTCTGATCTTTGATTGATATTGGACTCCTCAAGTTCGGCAAGTTCGTAAACTGCGCTTACCGCTGTTATCTTTTGTGAAGCTATAAGATGCACTGCCGTTTCCTCGAGGTCTTGCACAAAAGGCTTAAAATAATATCTGTTGCCGGAATCCATCTCCTGCCTTATCTGGATAAGCGCCTCCTTAAGTCGTGTTTGAGCGGAAGTAACTCTCTGAGCTAAAACTTCAGGGGCAGGCCTGCCTACATCGAGTGAGTGAATACCATGCAGATGAATCAGCATATTATTATACACATTGTACCCATCATTTTGCGCACTCGCGAAATGAGCGTTTCCTTTAGCTATGGCCTTTTCGGCTGAAAGCCGCATAATCGCGGCCTTTTTATATATGATTGAGGCGGCTCGGACACACCTTTCGCCTTCGGCCCCCGCTACACCTTTTATCTGGTTTTCGATCCCTTTAAATTCGTTAATAATCCCGCCCTTACCTTCAAAACCATAAGTTATAATCTCAAATCGTTCTGCGTACTCCTCCTCGCCGCGATTCCTGAATGATGCTATTATATTGGCAAGCTCCTGCTCAACCTTACGGCGGGCATTCCTGAAAAGCTCGAGTTCCGCAGGTATATCCTCAGGGCTCAACTGCTCCCGGTCATTCATTATCTTCTCTGCCGCATCGGCAATCTTATTTAAAAATTCTGTTTGATCGGGTAATTCATCCATCGCTTTCGCAAAAACAGCGTCAAATGACAACTCGCAACGCTTCCATCTTTTCCTTATAAGCGATATCGTATCGTCCGTCAGCCTTTTTATTATTTCAGACGGGGCAATATTATCAGGGATTTTTTCCATGACACTTAGAAAATAACCTATCTCCTTTTCTATCTTCAATTCACGCACGTGCGGTTTATCGCTGGGAAGCACAACCGATGTCATGTATATATCCATGCCATGTATCGTGTGCAACTCGTCTGTGATCCCAAAAACTATCTCCTGTCTGCTTGAACCTGCGCCTTCTATAACAGCTTCTTTATTTTCAACCGCGTTTATATCTATACCGAGAAGATTTTTTCTTAAAGATTCGATTCCATCTTCCGGGATGGGAGTATCTATTACAGGCGCTCCAGCGGCATCCGCCCGGCACGCCTCTATTACCATAACGATGGCATCTCCGTACTTGTAATGCCACATCGAGACCCAGGCACCGACGTCTTCCACGGCCTTAGTAACTATAGGTACCAGCCCTTTGGCATTCTTTATCACAAGCATTATATCCGTATGCCCGACAAGTTTACCCGATTGGTCGCGGGGATTAAATATTTCCAAACCAAACCCGGCGTCATCCTGCAATGACTTATAATGCCGGTACGCCGTCAACATTTGATCATAAATACGCCCGAAATCGGCCTGCGTCCTATGCTCATGAGGCATTGATGCGGCGAATCCTTCCAGAAACTTGCGCGCTTCCGCACTTTCCTCGTTTATATCCGGTATCGCGAGTATCTTTGCTATAACTTCCTGTATCTTATCTTCAGTACTCTGCGGGCTGTTTGATGGAGCGGCGGCATTAACCGCAACGACTGCAGGCGCGGCCGGTTTTTCCAAAAACAAGACTGGGTTTTTCGCTTCCACCGCTACCTTCGGGCGGGACCATTCCCGCCATAGCATAATACCGGCGCGGACAACACCAAAAAGCAGTAAAGCCGTAAACGCTAATGTTATCGCATAATTTCCCGTCGACACAACCGGCCCATGCGGAGCGGTTTGCGCGCAACCGGTCGCAAGAGTTACTATGAACGCTATGGGTATTAAAGATACGAATCTGTTGAAAAATAGCGACGGCAAAGAAAATGGCACGGTAGCGGCCTTCCCCAAGCCCAGTTTTTCCATCGCCACTGCGGCGTTTTCCCTCGCATATATCCGGTTACCCGCCTGCGTCCAAGCCTTTAATTCCACACGAGCTACTTTTCCCGCCATATACCGCTCTTTGATTATCCGCCTTAAAATTACAATGGCCTTTTCCCTGTTACTTTCACGCATATCATGAACTGCGACTTCCACCAGCTTGGGTATGGCGGGAACTCCTATTTTTCTCAATTCAAAGGAGACGGTTTTAAAATTATCCCATGTTCTTTTTTTAAGCTCCTTAATGCTCTCGGCTATCGATGTAGATATACGCGCATACTTTTTGTCCCGCGCGTCTCTTATGCGTTGCCAGATAAGCATTGCTATTGTGAAAGCGATCGAGCAGACTATGCCTGCCGCCATATGATCGGAGCTTAGCGCGAATAGCGGTAAGACAGAGAAAATACTTGGGCCCTTTGACGGCTTTTCAGGCTCATTGGCGCCCATAGCCTCCGGCTTCGTGATGAGCGGATCCGGCAAGGGTTTCGTCAGGTCATTCCGAGTATTATCTATAGTGCTTTGCACTTGCGACGGCATCGATGACATAGCTCTTATCGCGTATGCCTTTAAAGGCGTTTCTTCAACCTCATCGGCAATAATATTTTGGCAGAAACGCAAAGCCGAATAGGTACCATTTCTATCAAACTCCTGAACTACAGAGAAAATTATATCGTATGATATACCTAATCTCTCATTTATATGGCGGACAAGTTCATTGTCGCGGGTAAATCTGACATATCCGCCCTGTGCGGTCAAATCCACAAAGACAGCGTCCGGAGATTCGGCATTTCCTTTTCTTACAATGAAATCGTTAAGAGTAATATCAAAAGGATAGCGTCTTGCCGTGTGCAGTTCACTAAACGACGCAACTAGCATTTCGCCAATATTGGCATTAAATTCCGTTATGCCGCATATATTGCTCAAGAAATTCTTTCTATCATTATCGAGTTCGACGCCATTCAATTTTGAAAGTTCACGGTTTAATCGTTGCACATCATCTGCCCTGACATTTCGATCGAGCATGAATTTTTCGGCAATGGCATTATAAACGAGTTGATCGTGATTATGATAGTAAAGCAGTTTCTTTACTATCTCTTTCTTGATTGCGCTCAATATGGCAGGCTTAACGGAGAGGTCTTCACCCTTATAGGATTGATTTATTAGCACTTCCTGCGCGGTAGGATTTCCGGACAAGATTCGTACCTTACAACCAAAATATACGTGATCATCGGTGTCCATATACAGAATGTTCGCCGGCAGGTACGGTGTCAATACGCACTGCGACTTTTGATACTCTGTTTTGGTCTCGGAGAATCCTACGATAGCAAAGGCTTTTTCGATAATATCAGGTGGAATATTTCTTTTTACGAGATACGCATATACGGCACCTACCCCCTGCTGTCTGACATAATCAATGTTAAGGAAATCGCTCCATGTAAGCCTATCCTTATATTCTTTAAAAATGCGCCTAAGCCGTGGCTCGATCTCATTTATAATGTCATGATAGTCTATGCCGCATTTTTTTAACTCGCTGTCATAATTTTCCAGCCTCATGTCGCGATATAGATAGAAGAACCTGGATGCTACGCACTCATAAGAATTGGAAATACTGGGATCTAGATTATACCCTCTTCTATATAACACTACGGAAAATTGTCGAACACCGTCAGGCGTATAAATACTTAACGTTAATACGTCTCTTCCCCATGGAGCTCTCGGATGACCTGCCGTCCTAACTTCGTCTATAGTAACTTTCTGCACTGTCTCTCGCGTAACTCCGAATTCTTTAAATTTATTGTAAAAAACGTTCGATGCTAAAATCTCATGCACCGCCATAATAATATCCGGCGTCATGTAGCGTTGAGCAGACGGGCGTTGTTCAACCATAAACGGCAATGATGCGGGAGCGGCCCCTATGGCTACCTGCTCTCCAGTGGGTATCAAAATCTTATCCCCTATGAGCGTATCTTTACGATTATATTTATTGTGAAAGGCAACGACTGCATTGTAAATAAGGAGGGATTTCAGATAAGCCCCTATTACGACTTCTTCGTTCTCAAACTGCAATTGCATGTCACTACTCAAAACAGGTTTCTTCTGCGGCGGGACCATTATAGGGTGCGGAACAAAATCTGCCACTTTTGAGACATTATCTATTATCTCCTTCGCCTCTTGCGTAGAAATCCCAAATACGGCACTGATATCTTTCTCCTTCAAGGTAGGATAGTCCGGCATGGACGAAACGCGCCACGATCGCGTGGCCCCGATGAATATTTTTACTTTTATCGGCCTCGGAGTATTGACCGTCTTTTTTTCAATGATATATTTTGTCACAAAATCAAATGACCCGTCCGCAAATTCATCGACGACGCACAATGTACTGTTCGGCTGAAGATTGTCCAATATGCCTGATGTTTCGTATTGGCGATAAATGGCGTTCAGAAGCTCGGCTATTGGCAGATAATTATTTATATCTTCCACTGTTATGTCCATCTTGGCCGCATTTATGGTATCTTTTATTTTGCCTGTAGCGGTAGCCGACACAGGAACGCCGTCTTTCATGCAAACCTTCCCAATCTCCGTTGATCTGTCATGTGGGCTTAATACGGTAAAATATTCTATCTTGGTACCGTCAGACATCCTGCGCGCCATTACATCTCTGACGCGGGATATGCCCAAAGTATGCTTTGCGCCGGTTACCTTGTCCCGCGCTATTATTTCGCATTCACCCATATATATAGTATCCAGGAAATAATTTACCACGGCATCCTCAAGCCATTCGTATGTCGGAGTCTCAAGGTTATCTTCACTATACCGCTCTACCATACTGTTAATAGTATGATTCATAATGCGCGCAAAAGATTCGCCAACGGTATCTTTAGAGATGAAAAATATATTGCCACGATCGGGATTACCTTCAAATAGATTCCCGATACTGAAAGTCTGGAAACAGCTTCCCGCCGCACGCGCCAAAAATACATACCGATCTGCATTCTGTCTCCGTACGAATTCAGCAAAGAACGGATTGGCCCCGGCAACCTTTTCCAGATCATTGTAAGAACATGCATTCTTTAGGCGGTCGGGATCATCGTATGACTCGATCTTTATAGCCTGCAGGTCGCCGTATTTGGCCGGATCTTTGACTATATTTATGAGGCCTACATTCTTCTGGGTACCGTCACCATAGAAGTATGTTTCGAGATTTTTGCGCTCGGCAGATCCGGGAGGCATAGCGTATAAATATGTTCCGACTCTTTCTTCAAGTTTCGCGATTATTTCGTCTTTGGTTAACTCTCTATAATTTGCGGTTTCTTCATCGAATTTAAAATCGCCGGTGCCCAAGGCCAGCCATATTCTTCGTAAATTACCGATATTTACATTTACATTAACGCATATCTCGGTTATGGATTCGAATTCATCTCTTTTCGTCACCGACACATCGGCGCTTATTCCCTCCTCATGCAACAACTGCGCTATCCTATTCATAATTTGAAGCATTCTTGTTTTATAGGGGCTTTCATTCCGGACTGTCAAAAATATTTTATATTCCGGTTTTAATAAAGCGCCGAGAGTAAAATACGTGTTTCTTTCGCGCTCCACTGTCAGATAATCTTGCGACGTTTCACCTTGCTCCGACAAACTCTCTTTGATCTCATCGTCAACCGCTTTCCATGCGAGGCCTATTATACTGCGTTGTTTTGCCGCAACAAAAGACGATGGCCTTATTCGCGCGGTCGCATTCCCATCGATATATCTGGGCACTGTATCGGTATCACCCTGCGCGAACCGTTGCGTTTTGAAAAATGCGGCCAGGAGCGCGATTGAAACAAGCAGGGCAGGTGCGCCGGGTCCCATAAGCCATTTATGTACGTCTCGTATGTCCACCGATGCGAGCTTTACCAGTACCTCCGAAACGATCGAGGGACAGTTCAGGTTGATCACGCCAAAGGCATGGAGAGCGACAAATACCGTCACGATCCCGGCAACTTCTAATGCGGTGATAATCCACAATCGGTTTTGTTCAGGTATAGCATTCCAACTAATTTCCTTAATGTCCGGCATAGTCCGGATAACATGATTTTTAAATGACCTTAATAACGACGAGATAGACAAACCGGCCTGCCCGGTTTCGACTTTTTTTGTAACACTCTCGGAC
Organism: Candidatus Omnitrophota bacterium; assembly: GCA_028699255.1. Lineage (NCBI taxonomy): Bacteria > Pseudomonadati > Candidatus Omnitrophota > Candidatus Omnitrophota bacterium. The sequence continues at coordinate 113,015 of JAQVUX010000008.1, forward strand.
GGAACGGCGCGGGAATCCGCGGCGGGAGTCGTGGGAATGTTTGCCGGCGCAGGGAGTTCGGATCTATCGGCAGAAGCCGGAATACGTTGCTCGGCGGAAACAGCCGGTTTTGGAAGCGTCGTTGGTTTAGCAATCTCCGGAGCGGCGGCTTTTGGCGTTTCGGCCACCGGTTCGACTTTCCGCGGCTCGAGTGGCTGAGATTGCTTTGAAACTTTTAATCTGCTTATTACCTCGGTTTTTATATCATCCTGATAAATCTTATACTCTTGAGGAATTACCGCATTACAGACCCTACCAATGTTATTTTCTGCATCGCCATTAAGTGTTTCGAGCCTCGTCAATACCGCTTTGATGAGACTTTCCTTTATATCTGCCGATGGCACTGGCGTCGGGGCAACTGTGGCCGGCGCACCGACAGGAGCCGCCACGATCGACGCGGCCTGTAATTTCTGCTGACCTGGGAATTCACTCGCTACAGTAGGCGTAACTCTGGTGGTCACTACTCCTGAGAAAGAATCCCTCAGCTCTTCAACAAAATAATACTGGGTTGATCCATCGAGCCCGGTATATTTCACCACAGATTTCGTGGCACCCTTGCTTCTGGCATCAATATATTCGATAACTCTGGCAATATTCTCAACATTGAATTCCCCTGTGGCGGGGAAGTTCGTCGTCGTCGCTATATGCTGGTCGCCTAAACCATCGTCACCCGTACAACCGCGTAGGTTACCTACGCGGTTACCTGCGCGGTTATCCGCTGTGTCTTTCGCGTTCCCCGTAATGACGGTCGAAGGAATTTCTTCCTCTTTCCGCAATGACGCGGAAGCTTCATACGCTCTCTTGTAGCTCTCGATCCACAGCTTCTTGACACTGGCGATGTCTTTACGCTCTATGGCCGCCTGGCCTATGGAGACTACTACTATCTCCTTAATAAAGCCTTCTATCTTCTTGGGGTCCTGGATGCCGTCTTTTAAGTAGTTATCGGTTAATAGCTGGTACTTACCCGATTCCAATAGCTCTTCGTAGTTGTCTTTCTTATTGGTCAGTATCGCTACGTATGGCCTTTCAGGCTTTGAGGCGTCGAACTTAGGCAGTATTACTAAATAGGAGGTCTCTTTCTGCTTTAGTAGCTCGGATATACCTTTGGTGTGGTAGCCGCCTGTGATAAGGGCCGCTACTGTCTGGCCTTCTTTATTCATGCGGGATATGGTGTTATTCAGGATGACGTTGATACGTTTCTCCGCGGTATTGTAGAATTGTATGGCTATGGGCAGATTCGAGAAGATGTTATCGAGGTCGTAACCATCGTCACCAGTACAACCGCGTAGGTTACC